>CAKMYR010000127.1 GCA_929200175.1 uncultured Gammaproteobacteria bacterium | reverse complement strand
GCAAACTGGCGGTAAAATTAGAGTGTATCGAGAATATCCGATAACTGATGGTAAACTACAAGCTGGGGGTAAACGTGGCAAAAAATTAGCTGCGGATTATGCTTTGGAGTATCAGGGTAAAATATTAGCGATTATTGAAGCTAAAAAAGAATCTGCTTATGTTACCGATGGTTTAGAGCAAGCAAAAAATTACGCTAAAAGGTTGCAGTGTCGTTTAGCTTATACAACTAACGGTAAGCAAATTTATCAATATGATATGCTAACAGGCGAGCAAAAAAAAGTAGCTAATTTTCTAACTCCTACAGAATTATGGAAATTAGTTTATCAAGATAATACTAATATTAGTGCTTGGCGACAACGTTTTGCTGATATTCCTTATGCGACTAATAATAACCAACGACCAAGATATTATCAAAAAAATGCTATCGAAAATGTACTTGATGCTCTTATGCAAGGTAAAAATAAAATCTTATTAACTCTAGCAACAGGTACGGGAAAAACTTTTATTGCTTGTCAGTTAGCTTATAAGTTATTTCAAGCACGTTGGAGTAAAACTGCAAGGCAAGATATTAATCAAGCTAAAAGACAACCAAGAATTTTATTTTTAGCTGATAGAAATATCCTAGCCGACCAAGCTTTTAATGCTTTTTTTCCTTTTGCTGAAGATGCCAAGGTAAGAATTGATCCAGGTGAAATCAAAAAACATGGCAAAGTACCCAAAAATGCAGCAATATTTTTTACTATTTTTCAAACCTTTATGTCGGGAAAAGATGTTAATGGTTACCCTGAACCATATTTTGGCGATTATCCAGCAGATTTTTTTGATTTTATTATTATCGATGAATGCCATCGAGGTGGTGCTAATGATTATAGTAGCTGGCGACAAATTTTAGATTACTTTACCCCAGCGGTACAACTTGGGCTAACAGCAACTCCAAAACGCAAGGGTAATACCGATACCTACGATTACTTTGGCGAACCAGTTTATAGCTATTCATTAAAAGATGGTATTAACGATGGTTTTTTAACGCCTTATAAGTTGCTAGCAATTACTGGAACTATGGATCAATATACTTATGATCCTAACGATGGCGTTGTGGTTGAAGGTAATCCAGAACTAGGGAAGCTATATACAGAAGCTGATTTTAATAAAACTATTACTATTCCCCAGCGAGAGCAAAAACGTGTTCAGACTTGGATGAACATTTTTAAATCAACTGATAAAACACTGGTTTTTTGTGCTAGTCAAAAACATGCAGCTATGGTGCGTGATTTTATTAATGAATATGCTTATAAAAAAGGCTGGAAAACTAACGAAGATTATTGCGTTAGAGTTACAGCCGACGATGGCGAAATAGGCGAGCAATTTTTACGAACCTTTCAAGATAACGAAAAAACTATTCCTACTATTTTAACTACTTCACGTAAACTATCAACAGGTGTTGATGCTCGTAATGTACGTAATATAGTATTAATGCGTCCATGCAAGGACATGATCGAATTTAAACAAATAATAGGTCGTGGCACCCGTATTTATGAAGATAAAAGCTATTTTACTATTTATGATTTTGTCAAAGCTGCAGAAAATTTTAACGATCCTGAATGGGATGGTGAGCCATTACCAACCCCAGGAATAAAACCTACAACAGCTTTACCAAGCAAACAATGTATAACTTGTGGTCAACGCCCTTGTATTTGTCAGCCAGAAGATAAAGTACATGTTGATTTACATGAGCATGTCGCAGATGAAATCAAACATACTCAAGCCGAAGCTCAGTGGGAATATGATGGTAGACTTATTGGGGTAACTGAAGTTATCGAAATGTTAGTTGCTGATTTTGCTAGCATAGTTGCTAATAAAAATGACTTTTGCCAACAATGGCAAGACTACGAACAACGGCAAGTTTTATTAGATGAATTTGCAACTAAAGGCTATGATGCTGATAAACTTGCAGCTATAAAACAACATGCAAAACTACAAGATTGCGATATCTATGATGTGCTGTTATATGTTGGTTATAACGTAACACCAATATCACGCCAACAGCGTGTTGCTAATGCTCAAGTTAACATTAAACACAAGTTTTCTAATGATAGACAACAGCAGTTTATTAACTTTGTGTTAGAAAAATATATAGCAGATGGCGAAGCTGATTTACAACTAGATAAACTAAGTGCTTTAATAACTTTAAAATATAAAAGCATACAAGACGCTACAAATATACTGCAATTAAACGCAGAAGCAATTAAAAACTTGTTTTTAACTATGCAACAAGTTTTATATAATAATTAAATTGTTGTGTAAATTTATATTATTTGTTGTAAAATATAGCCTAATAAAAATTCCACAAATTTTTAGCATGCAACAACCCACCACAGTTGGCTATTACTAGTACTAATGAATGGACAGGTTAAAGTAACATAACAACTACAATTAAGTGTTTTGTTGTTTTGCTATAAAAAAATAGGCTATAAATAAATGCGACTTTATGGATCTTACACAAAATTGATTGCTAACAGCAAGCAAGCTATGATTGCAGTTTTAGAAATATATAACAAACCTAACTTTGATCATCGAGAACAAACAGTTGTAATGTTATTAGTAAATGCTTGGGAATTACTACTATTAGCTATTTTATCAAAAAACAAACAAAAAATTTATCAGACTAAAAAGCGTGATTCTAAAACGAAACATAAAACATTAAGTTTTTTTACAGCTTATGATCAAGCAACTAATTTTTTTTTAAATTACAAGAAATGTGCGGAGGAGATGCGTAAAGGGCTAGAAAAAATTGTAGAGTATAGAAATAATGTAGTTCATTATTATAATGAAAATGATCAATTACTACATGCTTTATTTGCTTTATTCCAAGCAGCAATAAAAAACTATGTTGATTTAGTTTATAAGATTTTTAAGATTGATATTACTAAAGAAATAAATATAGTTTTATTACCATTAAGTTTTAATAAGCAACCTGATTTTGTTGAGTTTTTCCAAAATATCTCCACAGACAAACATATACCTTTTGTTAAAGATTTATTTATACAATTAAAAGAAATCGAACAAACAGGGCAAAATGATAGATTTATTACCCAATGTACTGTAAAAATAGAATCTAAGAATAATATAAAATATGCTGATTGTGTAGCTAGTTATGATAAAAACTCTAAAGCTGTTGCTATCAAGGAGGTGGATCTAGACAAGAGTCATCCATTTTTTCAAAAAGATATTATAGGTAGTAAAAATACACATCCACATAAAAAATTAAAACATAAAAAACTTACTTCATACAAATTTCAAGCAATAGTAATAGAACTAAAGAAAGAGCGAAAATATTGCTGGATTTCTGATAAAGGCGGCTCACCTAGGTATAGCGTTGAAACTATTAACTATATAAATTCTCTCTCAAAAGAAGATATTGAAAAACACGTTATTAAATATAAGGCTATGCAAGCAGATAAAAGAAGGAAAAAATCTTAAATTCAATAAAATTGTAAGTCTATTAAACTAAACAGCCATGGTTCTAACTATAGGCTTAAATCTATAACCCTAAAAACCCTCCGCGACTGGCTACTGCCAATGCTAATGAACGGACAGGTT
>CAKMYR010000126.1 GCA_929200175.1 uncultured Gammaproteobacteria bacterium | reverse complement strand
ATTTTCAGCAGATTCCCAATTTCTGGTTTGGGCGAATTTAAAAAAACTTTTATTCATGCCAAAAATTCGCGAAAAATTCTTTTTAAAAACTGAATATTGAATTGATATTTTTCTAATCATAATAATAAGTTACTTTTAAGTTTTTAAGTAAAATAATAAATTAGTTAATCATATAACAAGCTTGGTTATACACTGTAATTTGATTGTACCATAAACAGTACTTAATGAGAGATAAATCATTGCTATAATTAAATATTTAACAAAAAAATAAATGAAAAATGGGTTTACAAGTCTTGATTAATTATAGTAAACTTTTTAAACTATGATAGAAGAAATTAAGCAGCTTTTAAAGCAAAAAAACGCAGTTTTAGTTGCTCATTATTATGTTAGTCCTGAATTACAAGACTTAGCAGAAGAAACAGGGGGGATAACCTCAGATAGTCTTGAAATGGCAAGATTTGGCAAAAATTCTAGTGCAGATATTATAGTTGTTGCTGGAGTTAAATTTATGGGGGAGACTGCAAAAATTTTATCTCCTGAAAAAAAGGTTTTAGTGTTAGATAAAAATGCAACTTGTTCTTTAGATGAAGGTTGTCCTATTGATGAATTTTCTAAATTTTGTGATGAAAATTCTAATAGAACTATAGTAGTTTATGCTAATACTTCTGCCGAAATAAAAGCTAAGGCTGACTGGGTAGTAACTTCTGGTAGTGCATTATCTGTAGTTAAACATCTTAAACAACAAGGGGAAAAAATCCTGTGGGCGCCAGATAAACACTTAGGTTATTATGTAAAGACTAATTCTAATGCTGATATGATTTTATGGGATGGTCATTGTGTTGTCCATGAAAAATTTAAAGCAGATAGTTTAAAACAATTAAAACAAAAACATCCAAGCGCAACAATTTTAGTCCATCCAGAATCACCAAAGGCAGTTATAGAATTAGCTGATTTAGTAGGATCAACTACTGCTATTATTGATGCCGTGCGCAATAAAAGCGGTATTTTTATAGTTGCTACTGATAATGGTATTTTTCATCAAATGCAAAAAGTATCAAATAATGCTACTTTAATTGAAGCCCCAAGTAGAGGATATGCCGCTGATTGTGAAAGCTGTGCTCATTGTGATTGGATGGCTATGAATAATACAGAAAAATTATTATTAACTATAAAAAATGAAATCAATGAAATAAATATTGATCCTAAAATTATCACTAAAGCCCAACATTCAATTAATAGATTATTAAACTTTACTAAGTAAAATGGCAGGACATTCTAAGTGGCACAATATTCAGCATAGAAAAGGCGCTCAAGACGCAAAACGCGGCAAAATATTTACCAAATTAATCAAAGAAATCATAGTTGCAACTAAAGCTGGTGGCGCTGAAATTGAAAACAATCCAGCACTTAGAATGGTAATAGATAAGGCATATAGTGCTAATATGAAAAAAGACACTATTGAAAATGCAATCAAAAGAGGATCAGGCAATGCTAATGATGATAATTATGAGGAAATACGCTATGAAGGATATAGTGTAGCTGGTACTGCTATTATGGTTGATTGCCTAACTGATAATAAAAATCGCACTGTAGCAGAAATAAGATATGCATTTGCTAAACATGGCGGTAATTTAGGTACAGCTGGCTCTGTTGGTTATTTATTTACTAAACAAGGATTTATTAACTTTGAAGATGTAAACGAAGATTTAATAATAGAACAAGCCTTAAATCAAGGCGCAGAAGATGTTATTACTAATGAAAATAATTCAGTTGATGTAATTACTAAAGTAGAGGATTATTTTAAAATCAAAGATAATTTAAGCAAACAAAATTTTAAAATAGCAAGTAGCGCTATTAGTTTTATTCCTAGTACTAGAATTAATTTATCTTTAGAAGATGCGCAAAAATTCTTAAAATTCCTAACTCAATTAGAAGACATAGATGATGTAAAAGATATCTATCATAACGCTGATATTAGTGATGAAATAATGGCAGAATTGCAATCAGTTACTTAAATGTTGAAATTTTTTAATAAAAAATATATATATTTCATCATATTATTAGCTTTATTTGTTTTTGTTGTTATTTTGTGTTTTTTAGATGAAATAACTATCCCCGAAATTATAAGTTTTATAGAATTTAATAAAATCACTATCCCTGAAATTATAAGTTTTATAATTGCGGTCGTTGGATTAAGATTTTTTTATATAAGACTCGGCACCCAAATCAAACAAAGGTTTGATGATCGTTTTAATTCTGCTATTAATTTACTTGGAAGCAATCAAACTTCAGCACGCACAGGAGGAATTTATGTACTTCATAAATTAGCCAAAGAAAAACCAGAATACAAAAAGCAAATAATAGAAATACTATCATCACATATTCGCTCTAAAACTAATGAGGCAGAATATAAAAAAGAAAATAAGGAAAAGCCTTCAAATGAGATTCAAACCACTATTAACTTATTATTTGATAGTAATATAGGACTTAATGATAAAGATAATAATATTGATTTAAATGATGCATATTTAAAAGGAGCAGATTTTAAGTATACAAATTGCCAAGGAGTAGATTTTTCAGGAGCAGATTGTCAAAAGGCAGATTTTTCAGGAGCAGATTGTCAAAAGGCAGATTTTTCAGGAGCAGATTGTAAAGAGGCATATTTTTCAGGAGCAGATTGTCAAGGGGCATATTTTGAGGATACAAACTGTGAAAAAGCGCATTTTTCAGAGGCAAATCTTCAAGGGACAGATTTTTCAGTAAAAAAATATAAAGACGCACAATTTAATAATACAGAATATGACGATAAAACTATATTTTCTGATGAAAATATGGAAAATCTTATTAAAGAAGTAGGTGTTTCTGTTGAGCAAAATTAAAAATTTTAATGATAAAAATAATTAAAAATACTAGTGCTTTAAGTAAGTTTAGAAAATCAGCTTTAAATGTAGAATTATTAGCTTTGGATAATCAATTAGTTGCTGCTGAATTTATTCATTTTATAAATTGTCAAACAGAATTAACTAAAATTGAAAATCAAACTTTAAAAAAACTACTTAATTATAGTAAGGCTATTAATCCTAAATCTATTGAAACTATAACTATTGTGCCGCGTTTTGGGACTATTTCGCCTTGGTCGTCTAAAGCTAGCGATATTTTAAATATTTGTGGGCTTAATAAAATTACTAGAATTGAACGCGGAATAATTTATCATTTTGCTAAAAAAATTAAAAATAAAAAGGCTGTTTTATCAATCTTAATGGATAAAATGACAGAATCAGAGCTTAAGATTGATGATGATTTTACTAATATTTTTGATAGTTTTAACCCTGCCCCAATCAAAGCTATTGAAGTCTTAAAACAAGGCAAAAACGCCCTTAAAAAAGCTAATGAAGAATTAGGGTTAGCTCTTAGTGATGATGAAATAGATTATTTAGTTACGAATTTTAAAAAGCTAAATAGAGATCCTTATGATATTGAAATAATGATGTTTGCACAAGCTAACTCTGAACATTGTAGGCATAAGATTTTTAATGCTAATTGGACAATTGATAATAATAAAAAAGCTAATAGTTTATTTAAAATGATAAAAAACACTTATAAACAAAATCCACAAGGATTATTAAGTGTTTATAGTGATAATTCTGCAGT
>CAKMYR010000125.1 GCA_929200175.1 uncultured Gammaproteobacteria bacterium | reverse complement strand
ATAAGTACTCTAGTGATTCAAATTCTATCTTTTTTGGGATTTTGACTAGGTTTTAGTTCGAAAGCTATCTTAATATAACAATATTTTATATTTGTTATGTTTATTTTATGGATAAAAGCTTTTCATATTATTGCTGTTGTAACTTGGTTTGCGGCATTATTTTATTTACCAAGATTATTTGTATACCATTCTTTAAGTACTGATACTGCTAGTATTAGTCGTTTTAAAACTATGGAAAGAAGGCTATATAAAGGAATTATGATGCCTAGCTTTGTATTGGCTACTTCTTTAGGGTTTTGGTTGATATTTGATAATTTAGACTATTATTTAACTCAAACTTGGTTACATATAAAATTATTATTTGCTATTTGTTTGATTGCATATCACTTTTATTGCGGATATTTAGTAAAAATATTTTATAGTGATAAAAATGTTTATTCAGCTAAATTTTATCGCTGGTTTAATGAGATACCAACATTAATCTTGATTATTATGGTAGTACTAGCAGTAGTTAAGCCTTTTTAGTTAGATTAAATAGTAATAAAAACTTATGCTTAATGTGTATGGTATTTTTTTTGAAATCATTATTAAATAATCGTACTAACTTTAATTAAAAAATTATTCAATATTATCTACATAAGTTTTAGATTACAAAGTATAATCTCAAACTTTTTAAGATAAAATTTTTATTGTCGATATTTTGGAGAAATATAATTTATGTCAACAATTAACCAATTAGTACGAAATCCTCGTAGGAAAAAGATATTTAAGAGTGATGTTCCTGCGCTTAATAACTGTCCTCAAAAACGCGGTGTTTGTACTCGTGTTTATACTACAACACCTAAAAAACCTAATTCTGCACTTAGAAAAGTTGCTCGTGTGCGTCTTACTAATTCAATTGAAGTAACAACATATATTGGCGGTGAAGGGCATAATTTACAAGAGCATTCGATAATTTTAATTAGAGGTGGGCGTGTTAAGGATTTACCTGGTGTTCGTTATCATACCGTAAGAGGTACTCTTGATGCGACAGGTGTTGAATCAAGAATGAAAGGGCGTTCTAAATATGGGACTAAAAAACCTAAAAAATAATTTGGAGTATTTGAATGAGAAGAAAATCCGCACCTAAAAGAGAAATTTTGCCAGATCCTAAATTTGGTGATTTAGTGCTAGCTAAATTTATCAATATTCTTATGTTTAATGGCAAGAAATCAGTGGCTGAAAAAATTTTATATAATGCACTTGATGTTATTAAATCAAAAAATAATGATACTCCGATTGATACTTTTAAACAAGCTTTAGAAAATATTGGACCTTATGTTGAGATTAAATCTCGTCGAGTTGGAGGTTCTACTTATCAAGTGCCTGTTGAAGTAAGAAAAGAGCGTAAGTCAGCATTAGCTATGCGTTGGATTATTGAGGCTTCACGTAAGCGTGGAGAAAAAGGTATGGAGCGTAGGTTAGCTGGTGAAATTTTGGATGCTGTGCAAAGTCGCGGCAATGCATTTAAGAAAAAAGAGGATACTCATAGAATGGCAGAAGCAAATAAGGCTTTTGCACATTTTCGTTGGTAATAAATAAAAATGGCAAGAAAAACTCCGATTAGTCGTTATCGTAATGTTGGAATAATGGCACATATTGATGCTGGTAAAACAACTACAACAGAACGTGTTTTATTATATACAGGTCGTACTCATAGGATTGGCGAAGTACATGATGGAAGCGCTACTATGGATTGGATGGAGCAAGAACAAGAGCGTGGAATTACTATTACTTCTGCTGCTACAACTTGTTTCTGGAAAGGAATGGATAATCAATTTGATGAGCATCGTATTAATATTATTGATACTCCAGGACATGTTGATTTTACTATTGAAGTTGAAAGATCTCTTAAAGTACTAGATGGTGCTTGTGCAGTATTTTGTGCTGTTGGTGGGGTTGAACCACAAAGTGAAACAGTTTGGAGACAAGCTAATAAATATAATGTACCAAGAATTGGATTTGTCAATAAAATGGATAGATCTGGCGCTGATTTTTTGCGTGTTTGTGAGCAAATTAAGGTTCGTTTAGGTGCAAATCCTACTTTAATGCAGATTCCAATAGGCGCAGAAGAAAACTTTTTAGGTGTGGTGGATTTGATAAGTATGAAAGCAATATACTGGAATGAAGCTGACAAAGGTTTAACTTACGAAGCTAAAGAAATCCCTGATGATTTAAAAGAACTAGCAGAGGCTAAGCGTGAGCTTATGATAGAGTGCGCTGCTGAAGCTAATGATGAGTTAATGGAGTCATACTTAAATGGCAATGAATTAAGTATTGATGATATTAAAAAAGGTATTCGCATTCAAACTATAAGCGGCAATATTGTACCGATATTTTGTGGTTCTGCTTTTAAAAATAAAGGAGTACAAGCCTTACTTGATGCAATTATTATGTATATGCCTTCACCTTTGGATATTGATCCTATTCAAGGAGTTTTAGATGATGAAGAAACTAAAATAGTAAGAAATCCTTCTGATGATGAACCATTTGCTGCTTTAGCATTTAAAATTGCTACTGATCCTTTTGTTGGTAATTTAACATTTTTTAGAGTTTATTCTGGAAAATTAAACGCTGGAGATTTTGTTTATAATTCTTCTAAAAGTAAAAAAGAAAGAATAGGAAGAATGGTACAAATGCATTCAAACGAGCGTGAAGAAATTAAAGAAGTACGTGCTGGTGATATAGCGGCAGCTATTGGGATAAAAGATGTAACTACCGGCGATACTTTATGCGATATTAAAGAAAGAGTTGTATTAGAAAGAATGGAGTTTCCTGATCCAGTAGTTTCTCTTGCGGTTGAACCTAAAACTAAAGCTGACCAAGAGAGAATGGGGATAGCATTTAGTAAACTTGCAGCTGAAGATCCATCATTTATAGTAGAAAGCGATAAAGAATCTGGTCAAACTATCATTTCTGGTATGGGTGAATTACATTTAGACATTATTGTAGATAGAATGATACGAGAATTTGATGTTGAATGTAAAGTAGGTAAGCCTCAAGTTGCTTACCGTGAAGCTATTACCTCTAAGGTAGAACAAGAGCATAAATATGCTAAACAATCTGGTGGTCGTGGTCAATATGGGCATGTTTATTTGCGTATTGAACCTCAAGAAGCTGGGGCTGGGTATGAATTTGTTGATCAAATTAAAGGCGGAGCTATACCTAAGGAATATATACCTGCTATTGATAAAGGAGTTCAAGAGCAAATGAAAAATGGAATTTTAGCTGGATTTCCATTGGTTGATATGAAAGTTACAGTTTATGATGGCTCTTATCATGATGTTGATTCAAGTGAAATGGCATTTAAGATTGCGGCAAGTAAATGCTTAAGTGATGGAGTTAAGCGTGCAAATCCACAATTATTAGAGCCAGTTATGTCTGTTGAAATTATTACTCCAGAAGATTATATGGGTGATGTTATGGGAGATATTAATCGTCGTCGTGGCTTAGTTGGAAGTATGACAGATATAGCAAGTGGCAAATCTCTTAAAGCACAAGTTCCTTTAGCTGAAATGTTTGGTTATGCAAATGACTTACGTTCTATGACTCAAGGTCGTGCTAGTTATTCTATGGAATTTAACAAATATGTAGCTATTCCAAATAATGTAGCTACAACTGTTATTGAAAATTTAAATAAGTAATATAAATTAAATAAGGAAAATACAAAATGGCAAAAGAAAAATTTGAAAGAAATAAACCTCATGTAAATGTAGGAACAATAG
>CAKMYR010000124.1 GCA_929200175.1 uncultured Gammaproteobacteria bacterium | reverse complement strand
AAAGAGAGGTTGCTGCCAAAGAACAGGAGATAAGAGATAAAGAACAACAAAAACAACAGTTGGAAAATAAAAAACAGCAACAAATAAATAATCTTCTTGAATGGCAAAAAGAACTAATTACCAAAGAGCTTGCCGAAATTGATGATCAGTTAGAGTTTCATATAAAAAACCCAAACCAACTACTTAAATCAATAGAAGAGCATAGTGAGATAAAAACCCAAATTATCGATTATTTACAACTAATGATGAAAGATGCTAACTTTCTTCACAAATATTCTAAATTAGTTCGTAAAGGAGTAAAAAAACGCCTAAAAAACACATAAATAATTAATTTAATTTTTCAATCTTATGAGGTCTAATGATAAAAAAAATGGTATTTTGGGTAAAGAATTTAAACAAACAAATCCTCAACTCATTGATTATCAAGTAACTAAGGTGAAGTAAATTTTGCATAGTCTTTCGTCTTCATTACCAGATTTAAAATCATTATTCCCTATCTATCGTCTTAGAGTAACGCTTACTTTAAAAAAGGCAAGTACTTTTCCTTTTAATCATCGTTATGTGCTTGCAGGTTATATTCGTCATCAGCTTGCCAAAATTGATAATAAGTACGCAGAATTTTTTCATAAATACGGAAAATTAGATGCAGTAGAAAGTGGGCACTTAGCTTATCCAGCTAATTCTGATTATGTTTTTGATATTATTCTTACTAATCCTCAAAAATCTCCTCAAATTTTTTCCCAACTACTTCAACAAATACACCAAAGATCAACTCAAAACTTAATCTTGACTAATAAAGCTAATAATAGCTTATCTCCTGATAATATTAAGCTCAAATATGTACAGAATATTCCACTTTTTAACACAGCAGAAAGTAAAAAAATATGGCAATCAACTCAGCCAATAATCTTAGAAAATTATCATTACGAGCAACTTAAAAAACATCTTTACCCTGTTACTTATGATGAATTTTGTCAACAAGTTAAGCAACAACCTTGGAAACCAGAGCTTACCATCGAATGGCTTACTCCAGCACGCCTTACTAAAAGCACCGCTAATAAATACAAAGGCGAGCAACGTTATATGGCAGATAAAGATAATATTGATATTTTGCGTATCTTATTTTATATTGCTAATAATCCTTATAATCAACAAAACAACAGCCAAACCTATAATGATTTAAAAGATTGTTTACCTATTCCATCACAAATTAAACATAATGTATTTTGGCTCAATCTAAAAGCAAAAACTAAGCGCATTGATCAAACTTATTGTGGTGGGCTTTTAGGAGAAATACAGCTTAGCTTTTCGCAACCACTTTCAACAAATTGGCAACAACTTTTAAGCTATAGTCAATTTATAGGCATTGGTTCACTAAATTCTTTTGGATGGGGCAGATACACTGTAACAACAAATGCTCATCGCCATTTATATACCCCGCCCATCATCAATACGCCAAATTTATGGCAACAAGCTTTTAATCGCTCTCATCTTGAACAAATCCTACAACAAGCAAAAAGTGAGCTTAAAGTTGCTAGTAGAGATAAATATAAACACATTAACATAGATTACTTAATTGAAAAAATACAAAAGATTAACAAACAACTTAAACAAAAAAAATATAAGGCATCGTCACTTAAAGCTTGGCAAAAGAAAAAACCAAAAGGAGGCTATCGTATTATTACAGCCCCTAACTTTGAAGATCGAGTACTGCAAAAAGCTACTGCCAACATCCTTGCTCAACATCTTGAAAAACTTTTTTATAATCATAGCTACGGCTATCGCCCTAAACGTAGTCGCCAAAATGCTAAAGAAACTATAAAAAAAGCTATGTTAGCAGGGTATAAATGGGTTTTTGAAAGTGATATAGAACAATTTTTTGATAATGTAAATCATCATACGCTTGCCATTCGTCTTAAAGGAATTTTTGGCAAAGATCCTATTATCAAGCTTATTCTTAGCTGGATGAAAGCTCCTTATTTATATGGGCAAATTAAAGTACAAAGAAATAAAGGACTTCCTCAAGGAAATCCACTTAGCCCTATACTTTCTAATCTTATTCTTGATGACTTTGATAATGACCTACAAAAACAAGGGCATTTACTTATCCGTTATGCTGATGATTTTATTATCTTATCCAAAACCAAACAACAAAGTGAACAAGCCGAAAAAGCCGTAAAACAATCACTAGAAGAACACTATCTTAAACTTAACTTAGAAAAAACTAATCATCTATCCCCACAAGAAACTTATGAATTTTTAGGCTACTCATTTCCCTCATCAAGCTCAGAACTAAATGATAATCAAGCTTTTAATTCCAAAATTGCGTGCCCACTTACAAAATCTTACCAAATTCAAGATGAACCAAGCACAAAAATAACTCCTATAATTATTCAATCAATCGAAAATTCATACGGCAATACTATTATCATCCAAGGATCATATAAAGAGATTAATACTCATCAAAATCAACTTAAAATTAGTGAAAATGAAAAAAATATTGCCTGCTATCCATGGCAACAGATACAGTCAATTATCCTAATTGGCAAACATCAAATTACTACAGCTAGTTTACAAAATGCCTTAGAGTTTGAAAAAAACATCTATTTTTTAAAAAGCAATGGTCAATTTCAAGGCACACTTTATAGCCATCATGCCTACAATAAAAAACTTTATTTGCAACAAATTTTTGCTTTTGATAATCAGCAATTTGCTCTTAATACAGCTCAAAAAGTTATCCAACAAAAAAGCATTCAGCAATACAAACTTTTAAAAAAAAATCAATCTAAAGCAATCAAACCCATTCAACGTTACATAAATGCTATACAAAAATATATAGAAAAAATACCTAATAGCCAAAGCATTGAAAAACTAATGGCGATAGAAGGGCTAATCGCTAATAATTACTACAAAGCATATCAACAATTTATTCCTCAAGAATATCAATTTACTCAACGCAATAAGCGCCCTCCTAAAGATCCAATTAATATCCTGCTTTCACTTGGTTATACTATGTTATACAACTATACTGATAGTTTAATTACCATCCAAGGGCTTAATCCTTTTTGTGGTTATATGCATAAAGCAAGAGGAAATCATAAAACTCTTGCCTCTGACCAGATGGAACCTTATCGCACAAAAATTGATCAAACTATTCTTAAACTTATTAATCAAAAACAAATAAAATATAATGATTTTTATAAAACTTCTAATAATGTTATCCAATTCAATCCAGATAAAAGGAAAATCTACCTGCAAGCTATTATGCAAACACTAAGTCAACAAACTCAAACTCAAGCTAGCTCCTTACAACAAATTATTTCAAGTAATAAAAAGCTAATTAAAGCTATTAAATCTAATGATTTAGCAAACAAAAAAATTTAATAACCAGAAAATCAATGAAATATTATATTTACTGCTACGACATTCAATGTGATAAAAAAAGGTTGCGTTGTGCAAAATTTTTACTTAGATACGGAGAAAGAATCCAAGAAAGTGTTTATCAAATTGCTGTTCAAAAACATAGCCAAATTACAACTATCAATAATTATCTTAGCAAACAAATCAATAATGATATAGATAAAGTTCATTACTATTACATTGCAAATAAACATCATAATCTATGTCAAACATTAAGTATACCTTTATCTCCTGCAATTAAAAAAATACCTCTTTTTAGTATCTATTGAGAAAATTATAACAAGTAATAAAAATAGATTTTTTGTTGAGTAATATCAAATAGCTAAGTATAAAAAAATGTATAAAAATTGGATAAACAAAAAAAATGTCAAAA
>CAKMYR010000123.1 GCA_929200175.1 uncultured Gammaproteobacteria bacterium | reverse complement strand
AAATCAATAAATTCAGTTACGTCAATAATCCAGTTGTTAGCACTTTGTTTTAGCTCAACAAATATTTTAGCATCAATAGTAAATAATGACTTAGCAAAACCTACCTGTTGATCATATCTAGCACTATATTCCTCTCTAACTGTTTTATACCAATGCCATAATTGCAATAATTCAGCAGTATTAGTATTTAACCCTTGGTACTCATGTTTCAATAAATTCTTATAACTTTGTTCTTTAGTTAAAAAAGAATCTAATAAATTTTTATAACTTATTAAATTAGGCAATAATGCAATTAATTTTTTTGCATTAGGTTTAATGCTAGTTGCTAGCGATAGTAGTTTTTTTTTCGCTAACCGCCAACTTTTATTAAACATCCATGGTAGTATTCCAGCATCAGCAAAAATATGTTGCAGTTCTTCTAGTTCTGCTAAATAGGGTAATTTATCTAAGTTAAATAAACTGTTTAACTTCGCTTTATCGCTATTTATACTATTAATATATTGTTGTAATTCAGCTAAAGTAGCAGCTAATTGTGGGTTACTAAAAATTTCATCGCGCTTCGTTATTAGCGAGTTATCTAAAGTTGTTAAATGCTTACAATATTTTTGCAATTCAATAAAACCATCATAATTGTGAGGTAGTAACTTAGTTAATGAATTATCATTTTGTATTACTTGTTTTATTGAGCTAGTAATTGTATTGGTTAAATATTTAAAATTATCTAAAAGCTGTTTAGTGATATTAGGCATTATTTTTATAATATCATCTATACTTTGATTCCAATTTTCAAGTGCTTGTTTAATGTTAGAATGATCAACTTCTGCTAGCTTATGATTATGCACTCCAAACCAAGGATTATTAGTTAGCTCTCCTGTTGATATGTCTTGAAGAATATTATTATAAGTTGCTGCATAATTCTCTAAGTCTTTAAGAGTAAGCGCTGATTTTTTTTTAGTAAAAAGTTCTCCTGTAATATCAATAAACTGTATATCATTTAAATTTATTAGGTTAAATTCTTGCTGGAACCTAGTTGCAGCACTTAATATTTGATGGATAGTTTTTTCAGTGCTTTTCCAATTAGAATTAACCAGTTTGGCGTAAGTATTTAATTTATCTTTTCTATTTTCATATAATTCTATTTTAGTATTAATATCCTCTGGTGCATTAAATGTTTTTGTAAGTCGTTGTTGTAAATTTTCATAAACTAATTTTTTTTTGGTTTTATTGCTGTGCAACTCCAAGCAAAAATCACCTAACCCAGCTTTTTCTAGTCTATCTTTTACTACTTCAAGAGCGGTCATTTTTTCGGCAACAAACAATACTGTTTTACCTTGTGCTAATACGGCAGCAATTAAGTTAGTAATAGTTTGCGATTTTCCAGAACCTGGAGGCCCCTCTATAACTAAGTTTTCACCATTAACTGCTGCAATTAAAGCACTATGCTGGGAACTATCAGCTTTATCTATTAGCGGGTACTGTTCATGAACCTCAGCCTTTTGATCTATTTGGTATTCTTCTGCAAATTCTAAAAAAACACCATCTGTTTCTTTGCTAGTAAAAAATTGCTCAATAATATCATGATTTTGAATATTGCCAATACCTTCTGGCCAATTTTTTGGATCAAGGTCTTTATACATTAATGAAGATGCAAAATTACATATAGATAAACTTACAAAGTTTTTAATTTGCCAGTTATGGTTTTTATATTTAATGGTAGCCTGAGGTATTTTAGCCAAGTATTCCATTGGCAATTGTTTTTCTTCGATGTTAGGCAATAATATACCAAAATCATACTTGAGCTGTTCTATTAATGGTAAATTAGCAGTAATTTCTTCACCAGTATGTTTTATTAGATATTCTTCAGTAGCAAATGATTTTATACATTTTTTCTCGATACTAATTGGAATTGAATATAGCGGTGCTAAAAATTTTCTATCGGAATTTTCACTCTCTAGCCATTCTAAAAAGCCAAATATTATATATAAAGCATTGCTACCAGTTTCTTGAATACATGCATTAGCCTGACTTTTTAATTTCTTAAGTTGAGTATCTAATTTTTTTTGATAAACTATGGTTTGAATATTATTGTTTTTATAAGTTTTAGTGGTTGTTTTTTGCTCATAGCTAGTATCGTAACCTAATATTTTTGCCCATTGTTCTGCTTTAGGATAAGGCTTTAATTTTATTATTTGACCTTTGTCGTTTATTTGAAAGTAACCATATTCTATTAAATCTTCTTCAGTAGGTGCTTCTATAGCTAAAAAACTAAACTCTTTACCAGCAAGTAAACCACTAGCTAAATCATCCATCTCCACATCTATAGCACGAATATCATTAGTTTTATGCGAAAAATTTATTAAATTATTTTTTCTATTAGTTGACAATAACTTTTTACGTAATCTTTCTAGAGAATCAAATGCAAAATCATAATTTAGATTACTGTTATTATCTAATTTTTCAGTTTGGTTATTTAGATCAGGCACTGCTTAATTCCTTTAATCTGTATAGCGCTAATTACTAATCTGTTATCTTTAGAGGTTTTTTAAAGATACGCATAATGGTATATACTTTAAAGAAAACGTTTGTAGATGTCTAGATAGATATAAAAAATATTAACAAAAGTTACTAAAATATTATTAAAGATTAAAAACTTGCTTTAGGCATTGGCGAGTAGCTTTATCTTTTGCTAAATCTATAGCTGTTTCATCTAAAGTAGATTTTATGTATGGGTTAATGTTTTTAAATTTTATCAATTCTTTAATTACTGCTATGTTTCCATCAGATGACGCAGATATTAATGCTGTGAAGCCATACATATCTTGCAAATTAACATTAATATTAGGAAGTTTTGCTAATTCTTTTATTATTTCAACATTTTTTGCATCTGAAGCAACTATTAATGCGGTAGAGCCATTTTTATCTTGTAAATTTGCATTTATATTAGGTAACTTTACTAATTCTTTAATTGCCTCTACTTTTTTCATAACTATAGCAATCATTAATGCAGTAGAGCCATCTTTGTCTTGTAAATTAACATCAATATTAGATAGTTTTGCTAATTCTTTAATTGCTTCTATATTTCCCATTGATGTTGCATGCATTAATGCCGTATAGCCATCTTCATCTTGTAAATTAGCATCAAAGTTAGCCGGTTTTGCTAATTCTTTGATTGTTTTTATCTTCTCGTTAAATACTCCCCACATTAACGCAGTCAATCCATCACTAGCTTGTATATTTACATTAAGATTAGGAATTTTTATTAATTCCTTAATTACTTCTATATTGCCAGTACTTGTAGCAATCATTAGTGCTGTCATGCCATGATTACCCTGCAAATTAGCATTAATATTAGGCAACTTTGCTAATTCTTTAATTGCTATTATATTTCCTTTGAAAGTGGCATGCATTAATGCTGTATAGCCATCTTTATCTTTAAGATTAACGTCAATATTAGACAGCATTATTAGTTCTTTAATTCTGTTTATATCTCCTGTATTAATAGCATCTATTAATTTTTTATTTGCACAATTATTTTGTGAACTATTACGAATTTTATTAAAAGCTGAACGAAGCAAAAAAAATATAAGCCATAGCACTGACATTATAATCAGCTTACCAAAAGCACGACCCAATATTGCAGAAAAGCTAGACATAAAACATCCTTGTATAAAAATATTTTGAAAATTAAATTATCAATTAAATTAACTGTAGAAAAATTTATTTATTAAAGCAGTGCATTTTAATATAAATAAGTTATAAAATCAAAGAGGGTATTAACTAGCAAGCGGTTGAATTATTAAAGATTAAAAACTTGCTTTAGGCAT
>CAKMYR010000122.1 GCA_929200175.1 uncultured Gammaproteobacteria bacterium | reverse complement strand
CCATACAATTGAGCCTGGAGATACTCCACAAACTCTAATATCAGGAGCTAATTCCAAAGCTAAAGTTTTTGTCATCATTGCTAATGCAGATTTAGAAATATTGTAAATTGGATAATTTTTTAATGGACGCTCAGAATGTATATCGATAATGTTAATAATAACACCTTTAGTTTTTTTAAGTATTGGTGCTAAAAATACAGAAATAAAAAATGGTGCAGTTAAATTTACATCAATAATATCTTTGTATGTGTCTTTATCAATGTCATCAATTTTAGTAGGATAAAAAACAGAAGCGTTGTTAACTATAAGATCTAATTTATTTATAGTTTTACTAAATTTTTTAATAGCGTTTATATCAGATAATTCTAATTTTATTGTACTTGCAGAATTTTTGCGTTTTGTATTAAGTTCTTTTGCTAATTTTAATGCTAAATCCTTAGAATTAAAATAATGAATAATTACATTAAAATTATTTTTATGTAAAATTTTAACAATTTCAGAGCCGATACGCTTTGCTCCGCCAGTTACTAATGCTGTTTTCATGTAAAATATATTATTGTGATCCTAGAGCAAATTATTAAAGATTCTATTATACAAAAATCTCAACCCATAGGCTTTGATAAATTTATGGAATTGGCCTTATATCATAAAAAATTTGGCTATTATCGTTCTCCTTTACAAAAATTTGGCGCAAAAGGTGATTTTATAACTGCACCTGAAACCTCTAATTTATTTGGTTATACTTTAGCGTTACAATGTCAACAAATTATCAATAATAAAAATTGTATTTTAGAATTTGGTGCTGGTAGTGGCTTATTAGCTAGCCAAATATTATTTGAGCTTAATAGATTAGACAATCTACCTGATAAATATTATATTTTAGAAATCAGTGCTAGCCTAAAACAAGAGCAAAAAAATACTATAAAAAATACTGTACCAAAATTATTAAATAAAGTAGTTTGGCTTAACACTTTACCAGAAAATTTTTCTGGAGTTATAATCGCTAATGAAGTATTAGATGCAATGGGATCTAAACGTATTATTAAAAAAGAAACCAATTTTTTTGAATTAGGGGTAGGTTGTAAAAACAATAATCTAGAATGGCAATCTTTTGAAAAACCTTATGTCGGCAATACTATTCTTCCAGATATAAAATTATTAAAAAATGGTTATATTACAGAGATAAATACTCAGGCTATAGCTTGGATAAATACTTTATTTGATAGTATTAAAAAAGGAGTTGTGTTATTAATTGATTATGGAATGTCTAGTAATGAATATTTTCATCATCAAAGAGAAGAAGGCACATTAAAAACTTATTATAAACATAAAATTGGCAATAATCCTTTTTTGAATATTGGCAAACAAGATATTAGTGTTTCAGTTAATTTTTCTGATATAGCTTTACAGGCAAAAAATAGTGGTTTTGAAATAGCAGGGTATACAACTCAAGCTATGTTTTTAATGGCGTTAGATATTTATCAGTATTTAAGAAATGAATCTGATTCTTATAAACATTTAGTTTTATTACAACAAATTAAACAATTACTTTTACCTGTTACTATGGGTGAAAATTTTAAGGTGTTGGCACTTACAAAGAATACTAAAGTAAAATTAACAGGATTTAAAGAGCAAGATTTGTCTCATACATTATAAGATGGATATTTATCAAGCGATTATATTAGCTTTTATTCAAGGTATTAGTGAATTTTTACCAATCTCATCATCAGCACATTTAATTTTACTATCTAAGTTAACTAGCTTTGAAGACCAAGGATTAAGTTTTGATGTGGTTGTTCATCTTGGTACTTTAGTTGCGATAATTTTCTATTATCGCGATAGTATTACTAAAATTATTCAAGCGTTTTTTACTAAAAGTTATAAAGATAGTGATGAATCAAAATTAGGCTGGGGAATTATTTTTGCAACTATTCCGGTTGGAATTACAGGTTTATTATTTAAAGATTATATTGAAAATAATTTACGCAGTATAGAAGTTATTGCTTATGCTACATTATTTTTTGGAATTTTATTAGGATTAGCAGACTATATAAATAAAAAAAATATTAAATTGAAAGTTAATATTAATAGTTTTGATATTTTAGTTATTGGCTGTTTTCAGGCACTAGCCCTTATTCCCGGAACCTCAAGAAGTGGAATTACAATTACTGCAGGATTATTTTTAGGACTAGGTTATAAATTAGCTACAAAATTTTCTTTTTTGCTTTCAATTCCAGTTATTTTACTTTCATCAAGTTTAATTTTTGTCGATTTATACAAATCACCAGAACAAATTAATGTTTTATTTTTGCTAACAGGGTTTATAATTTCGGCTATTTTTGCTTATTTTACAATTTATTTTTTTATTAAATTAATAGATAAATTAGGCATGATGCCATTTGTTTTTTATCGTATTTTATTAGGAGTATTATTATTAATAAGTCTAAACTAAAACCTATTTATCGTAAAGATTATACTTATAGTAATTATTTAATTTCTACCACAGAATTAAATTTTGAATTACTAGAAGATAAAACAATAGTTATATCCAAAGTTAATTATTATAAAAACCCTAAAGTTATAAACAATGATAATAGTTTGTTTTTAAATGGGGTTGATTTAGAACTTAAATCTATTTTAATTGATGAAATAGAACCAGATTATGAGTTAGTTACTGATGGAATTAAATTAAATAATCTTAATACTGAATTTAGCTTAGAAATAAAAACTATTATTTATCCAGCAAAAAATACCAGCTTAGAAGGTCTTTATAAATCAAATAATATTTTTTGTACTCAATGTGAAGCTCATGGCTTTAGAAGAATTACTTATTATCTTGATAGACCAGATGTATTAAGCGTATTTAAAGTTAATATTAAAGCTAATACCGATAAATATCCAGTTTTATTAAGTAATGGTGATTTAATAAAACAAACAACTAATGAAGTAAGCTATCTTGATAAAATTCCAAAACCAAGTTATTTGTTTGCTTTAGTCGCCGGAGATCTCGCTGTTTTAGAAGATAGTTATATCACAAAATCTAACAAAAAAGTTGTATTAAAAATTTATGTAGAACATCATAATATACAAAAAACTAAATTTGCTATGAGTGCTTTAAAAAGAGCTTTTGCTTGGGATGAAAAACGCTTTGGGCTTGAATATGATTTGTCTACTTATATGATTGTAGCTGTTGATGATTTTAATATGGGAGCTATGGAAAATAAAGGCTTAAATATTTTTAATTCTAGTTATGTATTAGCTGATTATAAAACTGCTACTGATGAAGATTTTATTGATATTGAAGCAGTAATTGGACATGAATATTTTCATAATTGGACTGGCAATAGAGTTACTTGTAGAGATTGGTTTCAATTAAGTTTAAAAGAAGGATTAACTGTATTTAGAGATCAAGAATTTACTTCAGATATATATTCTAGATCAATTAAACGTATTGAAGATGTAAGATTATTAAGAACTTTTCAATTCGCCGAAGATGCAGGACCTATGAGCCATCCAGTGCGTTTAGAATCATATGTTGAAATGAGAAATTTTTATACCTGCACAATTTATGAAAAAGGAGCAGAATTAATTCGCATGATCCATACTTTTTTAACAGAAGAAGGATTTCAAAAAGGAATGAAATTGTATTTTAAAAGACATGATGGAAACGCAGTTACTATTGATGATTTTATAGCTAGTATGAGTGATGCGAATAATTTTGATTTTACTAATTTTATGAATTGGTATTCTACTTCAGGAACTCCAAATATTGATATTTATTCAAATTATGAAGCTAATAATAAAACTTTTAAATTGTGCATTAAACAAAAATCTGCTCATACT
>CAKMYR010000121.1 GCA_929200175.1 uncultured Gammaproteobacteria bacterium | reverse complement strand
ATCATCATCTGATTCATCTGCGCCATCAATATATACTGAAATATTATTTACTTCGTTAAAATCAAATATTTTAATACCATTTTTTTGTAAACGTTCAGCAGTTGCTACAGAGCTAGCTACTGTGCCTTTTATTGTATGTTTTATGTCAGCTAAAGCATCAATGAAAAAATTTGCAGTAGAGCCAGTGCCTACTCCTATTATGGTATTTTCAGTTACATATTTCAATGCTTGCTGTGCAACTTTATACTTCATTTCATCTTGATTCATAACCGCATAATTATACACTATAGATAAAGATTATTATTATCAAGGATAGTATGAGAAAATTGCTTTATCATATATAAAATTAAATTGTATTAATAATTGTATGAAAAAAGTCGTAATAGCTAGTAATAATAAAGGCAAAATAAAAGAATTTAAATTAGCATTAACTGGTTTTTTAGAAGTAGTTACAATGAAAGACTTAGGAGTTGAAGAATTACCAGAAACCTGTGATACCTTTGTAGAAAATTCAATAATTAAAGCCAGAAATGTAGCGAAACAATCAGGATTGCCAGCCTTAGCTGATGACTCTGGCATTATAGTTGATGCCTTAGGTGGTGAGCCCGGAATTTATTCAGCACGCTATGCAGGAGAAAATTGTAGTGATAATGACAATATAGAAAAAATATTAAGGCAAATGAAAGGTATTGAAAAAGCTAAACGCACTGCTAGATTTTGCTGCTCAATTGTATTTCTTAAAAAATATAATGATCCAGCCCCTATAATCATTCAACGCTTTTTAGAAGGAATAATACTAGATAAGAAAATTGGTAACGATGGTTTTGGTTATGATCCTATTTTTTATTTACCAACTCATAATTGTACTTTTGCCCAATTATCAGTTACAGAAAAAAATAAAATATCCCATAGAGGATTAGCATTACAAGATTTAATCAATATTTTAAAAATTAAAAATTAGTGTTAGAGTTACCTCCATTATCTTTATATATTCATTATCCATGGTGTGTGAAAAAATGTCCATATTGCGATTTTAATTCGCATGAAAAAGGAGATAAAGATGGTTATATCGAAATTTTATTAAAAGATCTTGATGGCGACTTAAAATATATTCAAAATAGAAAAATTAGTAGTATTTTTATAGGTGGCGGCACTCCAAGTTTAATGAGTGCTAAAGATTTAGAAAAATTATTTACTGGATTAGCTAAAAAATTAGTTTTTGTTGATGATATTGAAATTACTCTAGAAAGTAATCCAGCTAGCTCTGAAATTAAAAAATTTAAAGATTTTAGAAAGATTGGAATTAATCGCTTATCGATAGGAGTGCAATCTTTTGATAAAAAATATCTACATTTTTTAGGTAGATCTCATAATGATAATGATGCTATTAAAGCTTGTAATTATGCTTTAGATGCAGGATTTGATAATTTTAACATTGATTTAATGTATGGCTTAAAAAATCAAACTATTGATGAATGTCTTAAAGATATTAAACAGGCAATTTCATTAGAGCCAACCCATATATCTTGGTATCAACTTAATATTGAGCCAAATACTTTGTTTGCCAAATATCCTCCTAAATTGCCATTAGATGATGATATTTTTAAAATGAGTGAAAACGGCATTGAATTTTTAGAGCAAAATGATTTTAAACATTATGAAGTTTCTGCATTTGGAAAAATACCAGCTAAGCACAATAAAAATTATTGGGAATTTGGAGATTATATAGGCATTGGTGCAGGTGCCCATGGCAAAATTACATTGCTTGATAAGCTAAATTTTATAAGAACTAAAAAAAGCAAAGCTCCAAACAACTATTTAATTAATCCTAAAAAAGACATATATGATATTGATAACATAATTTTTGAATTTATGTTAAATGCCTTAAGATTAAAAAATGGGTTTAATTTGTCTTTATTTGAAAAAAGAACTAATAAGTGCTTTAAGGCAATAGAAGGTAAGCTACTAAAGGCGCAAGAATTAGATTTAATTATAAGGAACGATAATATAATAAAGCCTAGCAAAAAAGGATTTAATTTTTTAAATGATTTAATCCAGATTTTTTTATAATGGTATTTTAAATTTATATATTTAAAAATTATGATTAATAGTTTTTGGAAATGCAAACATACCTGGAAAGTTAGTGCTAATAATACTAAATGGTGCGTAATAGGTTGTGCAATAGGTGATTTTGGAACTATAGCATTTTTTCAATATAGCAATTTTGATATTAGCACTTTATTTGTTTTTATATTAGCAATGATAAACGGCATAATAACAAGCATTATGCTTGAAACTTATTTGCTAATTAGACAAAAAATCAAATTTTATCAAGCATTTAAGACCGCTACTGGCATGAGTTTAATTTCGATGATTGCAATGGAAATAGCTATGAATTTAACTGATTATATAATTACTGGCGGTGCAGTTATAGTTTGGTGGGTTGTACCAATTGCATTATTTTTTGGTTTTATTACTCCTTGGCCATATAATTATTGGAGGCTTAAAAAATTTAATAAGGCTTGTCATTAAAATTAGCTATCTACTTTAGTTTAAATCAATCTAAGTCTGGTAAAATATATCTTTTATTTCAAAAGTTTAATTATGCAAGTAGATAATAGCATTATCGTTAGCATCTTATCTGAAACTCTTCCTTATATCCAAAAATTTCGTGGCAAAATTATAGTTGTTAAATATGGCGGAAATGCTATGATTGATGAAGAATTAAAATCAAGTTTTGCTCGTGATATTGTTTTAATGAAATCAGTCGGCATTAACCCTATAGTAGTTCATGGAGGTGGCCCTCAAATTGGAGATACATTAAAAAAAATAGGCAAACAAAGTGAATTTATAGATGGAATGCGTGTAACTGATTCTGAAACTATGGATGTAGTTGAAATGGTTTTAGGTGGACTTGTTAATAAAAAAATTGTTAATTTAATTCATAAGCATGGTGGGCATGCAATCGGCATTAGCGGCAAAGATGGCGGACTAATTACTGCTAAAAAGTTTAAACATAAAATTATACCAACTTCAGAAATTGTTGATATTGGCCATGTAGGAGAGGTAGAAAGTATTAACACATCAGTAATTAATTTATTGCTACAAGATGATTTTATTCCAGTAATTGCTCCTGTAGGCGTAGGCAATGATGGAATATCTTATAATATTAATGCAGATTTAGTAGCTGGAGCTATTTCTCAATCTTTAAATGCAGAAAAATTGATATTGCTAACTAATACTAATGGTATTTTAGATGCTAATAATGAGTTATTAACTAAAATTAGTTCAAATGAAGTTGATAAATTAATTGCTAATAAAACTATTCATTCAGGTATGTTGCCTAAAATTAATTGTGCACTAGATGCAGTTAAAAACGGAGTCAAAAACGTACATATAATAAATGGCTGTGTTTCTCATGCGGTATTGTTAGAAATATTTACAGGTAGTGGTGTTGGCACTTTAATTACTCAAGATGATTGAAAGTAGTATTATAGTTGTTGATTGCGAAATTATCTCACATGATAAATTTGCAGGCGATCAATATGTCTTAACTCTTAAATCAGAATATATTGCAAATAATTTCAAACCCGGACAATTTATCCATGTTAAAGTCTCAGAAGCATTAGAAATGCGAAGACCGATGTCTATTATGTTAGTAGACACTTACAATAATACATTTGATGTATTGTACAAAATAGTAGGACAAGGAACTAATAAGCTCTCAAAATGTAAGATAGGGGAATCATTATCTGTTATCGGACCTATTGGCAATGGCTTTAATATAACTAAGCATGAATTGCCGTTATTAATTGGCGGCGGGGTAGGAATGCCTCCTATTATC
>CAKMYR010000120.1 GCA_929200175.1 uncultured Gammaproteobacteria bacterium | reverse complement strand
CTTACAGCTGAAGAGTGTAGTGCTGATATTCTCAAACATCTTATGGGGCAAGTTTTTACTGAATCAGGTATTGAAGAAATAACTGGTACTATAATTACAATTCCTGCTGCCTTCAATCAAATGCAATCTGAGGCTACTATTCAAGCAGCAAATCTAGCTGGTATTGACAAAGTAGCATTATTACAAGAACCAATTGCAGCTGCTATGGCCGCAATGTCATCTACAAATAATAAAAATGGTCAATTTTTGATATATGACCTTGGCGGCGGAACATTTGATTTAGCATTGGTACAAAGTATATCAGGTGCTATTAACATTATTGCCCATGAAGGCATCAATATGTTAGGAGGTAGAGACTTTGATAATGCTATAGTGAATAATATCGTTCGCCCATGGCTAGTAGAAAACTTTGATCTACCCCTTGATTTTCAAAAACAAGAAAAATACCGTAGAATAATTAGAATTGCACACCTAGCAGCAGAAAAAACAAAAATTGAACTGTCTACAAAAAATAGTGAAATTATTTTTGCCTCAGACGATGAGATACGCTTACAAGATGAATCAGGAAATGAAATCTACCTTGAAGTAGAGCTAACTCGATATGATGTAGAACAACTTATTACTGATGAAATACAAAAAACTATTGATCTATCTCGACAAATCATAAAGGATAATGGCTATAGCAATGAAGATATTGATCGCATTGTGTTTATTGGTGGTCCAACAAAAATGCCCTATATTCGCAATATAGTTCCACAAGAATTAGGTATCCAGGCAGATTTACAAATTGATCCAATGACAGCTGTAGCTCAAGGAGCAGCTATTTATTGTGAAAGTAGAGAATGGGATAGTGCCACTACTAAAAGAAAATCATCACGTGGCTCACATAAAACTACTGGTAAACTAAATATTAAATATGACTACCCATCTCGTTCTTCTGATAATAAAACAAAAGTACGGATAACAACTGTAGATATTGTTGATGGTTATGAAGTACAAATTGATAGTGCTTCAGGGTGGACTTCAGGTAGAATTGCAATTACTGCTAAAACAACGATTGATCTACAATTAGATGAAATGGGTGACAATGCTTTTCGTGCCACTGTTTTTGATAATAGTGGTAAACTAATTAAACAGGCTTCAACGCAGTTTATTATTACCCATACACATGCTAGCTCGGTCGGTATACCAGCCACACAAACTATTGCGGTAAAAGTACGCAAAGACATACATAATACAGGCAATAAATTAATCAAAATCCTTGAAAAAGGCACTCCTCTCCCAGTAAAAGGGGTACAACGATTTAGAGCTGCTCACACATTAACAGCTGGTAATAAGCAAGAGTCATTAGATTTTGAAATTTATCAAGATGAAGGTGCACCTGAACCTGAACTTAATTTATCAATCGGTTCGTTTAGGGTAAAAGGTAATGATCTTGAAGCTGGCATGAAAATCCGTGAAGGTGATGAGATTATTTTTCATTGGCAAATGAGTGACAGCGGTCTGTTAAAAGCGACTGTTGAACTACCTACTATTAATCAAAGCTTCGATACAGCAAAATTCTACGTAGCACAAGCAGGACATCAAGATTTTGATCTTGACAGCGGCACAAAGCTTGCAACTTCTATTTTATCCGATGCAGAACAAGAACTAGAAGATGTTAGAGAAATTATTGATGATAGTTCTAGTGATGAGTATCAAAAAATTGAAGACGAAATTGAATCACAGCGTGATATTTTAGATAACGCTAGCGAAGGTGATACTACCAGAGCAGTTACAGAAAAAGCCAGACATATTCGCCAAAAAATTTCTAAGATAAAACACTCTTCTAAAAATAGAGGAAAAGTATTAAAGCAGGAAGTTTTAAGACTAGCTGAGATGTTTGATAAACTTAATCGTAAAAATTCTGACTCACAAGTAGTTAATCGCTTTGATACTAATAAAAATAATGCCCTAGATTGCATCGATAGAGGCGACATTAAATCCATTGAAGAAGCTGAAACACACCTAGATGAAATGAAAACCATAAATCAGATTGAACTATGGAATAATCCTGAATTTTTGCGAGCAATGTTTAAATTAGCTGTTGATGAAATTTATTTAGCAACCTCTAAGAGTCAATATAAACTATTATTACAACAGGGTATTAAAGCAATTGAAGATAATAACAACAGCGAATTAAGAAAAATACTGTTTGCGCTAAATGATCTGAAAGTAAATGTAGCCGGGACTGAACAATCTATGGCTAAGTTAGCATCTATTATGGCAATATAGGAGGAGTATTATGGAACATTCTTTTCCTTGGTTACCAATAGGCACCGAAATTACTCAAGGTACTAAAACAGGTAGGTTACTTAGCAGTGGCAATGGCTACCAACTTATTGCCTCCAATGATAGTCGTATAATCCTTCTGTTAAAGAACTCAGCAGATTTGCTTTCAAAAAATCTACAATATAAAACTTTAGAGATGACTGGAATTAATTCTTTTACATTTGATGATAATAATTATATTGCTACAATATATCCCAATAAAAACGCTCCAATGGAGCTTAAAAATTTAGTTAAAGTCTCTAGTTCAATGAGTGCTCAAGAACTTCTTAGTATAGCAAATGCTATTTCAGAAATGGCTACTAAATTTCCAAATGCATTATGGGATAGTGCTTTATATTTCCCAGGCGAGCATCTTTGCCTTGCTACAGAATTTAACAAAGCACCCACGGCTCAAAGCAAATACGCATTAGCTACAAAGTTACTAATAGGTTTTGCACCTAAAACTAATGTTTCTGCAATGACAATTCACCAATTAAACCCAGAGTTAACTTTTAATGAAATTCGTGATTTTTTAGAAATTATTGGTTTTGAAGATGAGCAACTACACGACAAGCTTTCTAAAATTAATATATCCTCACCAGATAGGTTTAATCTACATGGTCGACCTGAATTAGAAAAATTCTTTAGAGAAAATATTTTAGATTATTTTTATAGATATAAAGATTATCAAAAAATGGGAATTCAACCTCCTAATGGCATACTATTCTATGGTCCCCCAGGAACAGGTAAAACTTATACAGCCAAGGCTGTATCAGATTTTCTTCGATGGCCTATTTATGATATTGATATCGCCAACATTGGTAGCCCATATATACATCAAACTAGTATTAAGTTGAAATCAGTTTTTGAGCAAGCAGCGGAAAATGCACCTAGTATAGTTCTACTAGAAGAAATTGATGCATTAGGTGGCTCTCGTAGCATGTCTATGCATGATTCAAAAGTAGAGGAAATATCCCAGCTTTTACGACTAATTGAAACAGCATCTAAACAAGGTATTTTAGTTTTAGCAACTACTAATCGTTATCACTCTATGGATAATGCACTTGTTCGCAAAGGACGATTTGACCATGTGATAGAAATAGGTATGCCAAACCAACAAGAAATTTCTTTAGCACTTACTGGAATGCTGAGCAAAAAGCCAGTTGCAAACAATTTATCAAAAGATAAGATAGCCCAACAACTTCTTGGACTACCTATGAGCGATGTAGCGTGGACAGTAAACGAAGCTGCTCGCATAGCTGTTAGAGCAGGAAAAAATCAAATTGATTCTGAATGTTTTAAACAAGCAATTGATATTGGAAATAAGGGTAATACAGCCCGATAATCATATTTTTAGCCCTTTTGAGCTTATAGGTAAACACTAGTAATTTCCGTTTAAAAACAAATTATATACATAAGAGAGTTTTTTAAAATAGTAAATAAATTTTTATTATATATAAAAACATTCTAAGTTACTATACATCACCTACACTTGCAAGTAACTGCCTTTAAAAAATAAAAGACAAATATCTTCTATAAAT
>CAKMYR010000119.1 GCA_929200175.1 uncultured Gammaproteobacteria bacterium | reverse complement strand
TACTTCTGTTTCTTTATTAACATTAACGCTCGATAAAGTTTTAACAATTTCAATATTTATAGTTGTTAAAAACTCTTCAAACATAGCAAAAGATTCTCGTTTGTATTCTTGCACTGGATTTGTGCGCAAAACAACTCCTTGACGCAAATAATCCATAGCAGCTAAATGCTCTTTCCAAAAACTATCAAGCGTCTGCAACATTACTGCTTTTTCAAATAAGCGCATGTTATTTGCGCCAACAGCTTGTTCTTTATGGCTATAATTTAACTCTAGCTCTTGTACAATTTTATCTTCTACTTCTTCAATACTAGCGTCACTATCAAGCAATTTTCTCATATCTATCTCTGTAGAATAGTCTGATTTGAAAGCATTGCTTAGCCCGTCAATATCCCAGCTATCTTCAGCTTGTTGTATGGGCATATAATCATTAATTAACTTTGTAACAGTTTCTTTTCTAATTTTTACAAAACGTTCGTAAACATCATTAGCAGAAATTATTTCATCACGCAACTTATAAACTACCTTGCGTTGATAATTAGCTATATCGTCATACTCTAGTAGGTGTTTACGCGCCTCGTAATTCATTGCCTCTACTTTTTTTTGTGCATTTTCAATTGCCCTATTTATCATTTTATGTTCAATTACTTCGCCTTTTTTGATTCCTATACGCCGCATCATTGATATAGTTTTTTCACTAGCAAAAATACGCATTAGATTATCTTCAAGAGATAGATAAAAACGAGTTGAGCCTACATCTCCTTGTCGCCCGGATCGTCCGCGCAATTGATTGTCAACTCTTCTTGACTCATTGCGCTCTGTTCCAATAATGTGCAATCCTCCAGATTTAATAACAGCATTATGTCTGGCTATCCAATCTTTTTTTTCTTGCTCACTAGCATCGTCTGATAACTTACCTCCTAATACAATATCTGTGCCTCTTCCTGCCATGTTTGTCGCTATAGTTACAGAATTGCTTGTGCCAGCATTAGTAATTATATGAGCTTCACGCTCGTGTTGTTTGGCATTTAAAACCTCATGTTTAATATTTTTTTTATTTAAAATAGAAGAAATTATTTCAGAACTTTCAATACTGCTAGTTCCTACTAATACTGGCTGACCTTGTTTTTGACAGCCAATAATATCTTCTACAATTGCTTCAAATTTTTCTTCGGTAGTCATATAAATATGATCAGTCATATCATCACGAGCAGAAGTTTTGTTAGGCGGAACTACGACAGTTTCAAGGTTGTAGATATTTTGAAATTCCACTGCCTCGGTATCAGCAGTACCTGTCATTCCTGATAGTTTTTTATATAACCTAAAATAATTTTGAAATGTTATAGATGCTAAGGTTTGATTTTCCTTTTTAATACTAACATTTTCTTTAGCCTCAATGGCTTGATGAAGCCCTTCTGACCACCGCCTTCCGGGCATCGTTCTTCCTGTAAATTCATCAACAATGACTATTTCGTCTTCTTTTACTATGTAATCAATATTATTAACATATAAAATGTGGGCCTTAAGGGCTGAATTTATATGCTGCATAAGAGTAATATTATTTGCATCATACAAACTAGCCCCTTCTTTTAATATTCCCGCCTTAGTTAGTAATTTTTCCGCTTTAGAATGACCTTCATCAGTTAAGACAACTAGTTTGCGCTTTTCATCGATAGTGTAATCTCCGACCTTTTCTATTTTTATTTCTTTGTCTTCAATATTTTCAATTTGTTCTTTAAACCTAGAGATAATATTATTAATTGATTTATAAATAAAGGAATAATCATCTGAAGGTCCTGAAATAATAAGAGGAGTTCTTGCCTCGTCAATCAAAATAGAATCAACTTCATCAATAATTACAAAATTTAACTTTCTTTGTACTTTTTGCTCAAGCTGAAATGCCATGTTATCTCTTAGGTAATCAAAACCAACTTCATTATTAGTAGCATAGACAATATCGCAAAGATATGCTTTTTTTCTATCTTCTGTTGCCATATTAGAAATTATGGCTCCAACACTTAAACCTAAAAAATTAAAAACCCTCCCCATCCATTCTGAATCTCTTGTTGCTAAGTAATCATTTACAGTAATGATATGAACGCTGTTACCATCAAGCGCATTTAAATAGGCTGGCAAAGTTGCAACTAAAGTTTTTCCTTCGCCAGTACCCATTTCTGCAATGCAGCCATTATTTAATACCATTCCTCCAATTAATTGCATATCATAATGCCTAAGCCCCAAAACCCTAAAGCTCGCCTCTCTAATTACAGCAAAAGCTTCTGGTAATAATGAATCTAAAGATTCTTGATTATTAATTCTTTCTTTAAATTCTTGTGTCTTCGCCTGCAAATCTTCATCGCTTAATTTTTTTATTTCTGGCTCTATGTTATTAATTTGAACAACTATTTTCTTGAAGCCTTTTATTAAGCGCGCATTTCTAGAGCCAACAATTTTAAAAATAATTTCTTTTATAATGTTCATAATGTAAAATATTATAATGTTTTAAAAAGATTTCTTACATAAGAGTTACTTTATTTAATTTAATACACAAAAAAATAATGCAAGCCCCTGACAAATCAATAACAAAATTAGCTAGCTACTACCCAAATGGCGAATTAGGATCAATATTTAGACAGGCTAGAATGATAAATTATTTTAACAATAAATTAAAAAACTTATTGCCAAAAGTTTTTAAAACTATCTCTATTTCTGCTATTAAAGATAATAAAATCTTTCTTGCTACGCCAGATAATACTGTAGCTTTTAGAGCTAAAAAACAACTAAAATCTCTACTTGAGATTATAAAAGAAATAGACGGACTTACACATATAAAAGAAATAATAATCAAAATAGAGCTTAAATAATTTTAATATACTTAATAGCACCTGTTATAATTACCCAGTCATGCAAGAACAAGAAATAGATTTAAAGAAAAGACGCTTTCTAACAAAAGTAACTGGCGTTGTTGGTTTGGTAGGCGCTGGCTTTGTGGCATGGCCTTTTTTATCCTCATGGAGTCCTTCAGCAAGGGCTCAATCTGCTGGTGCTCCTGTTGATGTAGATATAGGAAAAATTGAAAAAGGACAATTAATTAGAGTTATTTGGAGAAAACAGCCAGTATGGGTTTTCAGCCGTGATAATTCCGAAATTGCTGACTTAAAAAGCCTAAACGCAGAATTATCTGACCCTAAAAGCAACCAAAGTAAACAACCAGCCTATGCTAAAAACATCTATCGCTCAATTAATCCAAATATTGCAGTTATGGTCGGCGTTTGTACTCACCTAGGGTGTTCCCCAACTTATAGACCAGATTCAGGTGCAGCAGACCTAGGGGGAAGCTCTTGGAAGGGTGGATTTTATTGTCCTTGTCACGGCTCTAAATTTGACTTAGCAGGTAGGGTTTATGCAGGCGCTCCAGCCCCAACAAACTTAGTTGTGCCAGACTATCATTTTGTTAATGACCATGTAATTAGAATAGGGGTTAATTCAAAAACGGCGGTGTGATTTATGGAAAACAACAATTGGATTGATAAAAGATTCCCTTTAACTAAGGTTTGGAATGAGCATCTTGCTGAGTACTATGCTCCTAGAAATTTTAACTTTTGGTATTTTTTTGGCTCTTTAGCAATACTGGTTCTGGTAATGCAGGTTATAACTGGTATTTTCTTAACCATGCATTTTAAGCCAGATGAATTTAAAGCCTTTGCTTCAGTTGAGTACATTATGCGTGATGTTAATTGGGGCTGGTTAATTCGCTATATGCATTCAACCGGGGCATCGGCATTTTTTGTTGTAATCTACCTACACATGTTTCGTGGCCTACTGTATGGGTCTTATAAATCTCCTCGCGAGCTTGTATGGATATTAGGAATGATAATTTATATAG
>CAKMYR010000118.1 GCA_929200175.1 uncultured Gammaproteobacteria bacterium | reverse complement strand
AAGTTATCCTCACCAAAAATCTCATCACATAGCTTTTTTAGATTAGAAACTTCATTATCATCAATTGAAATAAAAATAACGCCATCATCTTTCAATAGATTTCTAGCAAGTTTTAAACGTGGATACATCATACTTAGCCAATCGGAATGAAAGCGACCGTTGCTTTCAGTATTCAGTACTAAGCGGTTGCCTTCTTCATCGTAATCGCCACTTTGTTGTTTCCATTCTGCTGATTTTTGGATGAAATTATCTTTATAGATAAAGTCTTTGCCTGTGTTATACGGGGGGTCGATGTAAATCATTTTTACTTGGTTAAGGTAGGTGTTTTGTAGTAATTTTAGTGCTTCGAGGTTGTCGCCTTCAATAAATAAATTTTCGGTGGTGTCAAACTCTTTACTTTGTTTGCGAACTGGGCGCAAGGTTTTTGTTATCGGGGTATTAGCATCTATTAAAGATTGCCGCTTGCCAGGCCAATCAAGGCGATAGCGTTCTTCTGAGCCATCTACTATATTATCTGTTAATTCTTGTTTTAGTAATTCAAAATCTATAGCTGGTATTAAATTGCCATTTTTATCCTTGATTTCAGTTTCACAATTAGGAAACATTTTCAGGATTTTGGAGATGTTTTGATTAGTGAAATTAGGGCTACGGCAAGGTAACTTTTCCACGACTCTAATACTCCGATAAGAAGTTTTTTAGGTAAAAATCTATTCTCCTTGTTTTAATTTATTAATTTCCTTAGTAATAAGGTTAAGTTTATAGTTTAGTTCAATTTTGCGGTTGATTTGTTTTTCTTTATAAATTTTTTTTGTTAATTTTTTTGCTTGCTGTTGTTTGTATTGCAGTTGTAATAAACGCTCGATAAACTCATTGAAATTTTCGTATTGTCTTGGAGCTAAAGGGCTAAGAGACAATAATAAACTTTGATGCATTTGCTGCATATTTAAAGCTATGGGAAGTTCAGTTTTTTTAGTATCCTCTGCTAACCAACAAGATTGCAAATAATCAGTTTGTGTTTTAGTGTTTTTGTTATTAGCACTATAACTAGCAACATATTTTATCTTATTATGATATTGCAATTCAAAAATTATTGTCGAAGGTATCGCTTGATCAATAGCTTGCAATATTTCTATTGCTATATCTTCTACCATTAGTTTAATGCTAATAATTTGAATTTCTGAAGGACTAGAGCTAGCCTCAAGGTTAATAGTATCTGGTGCTAGCTTATACGACCAAATTATTTTGCTAACCTGCTTAGTAAATAAGTTCTTAATTTTAGTGTTAGCTTCAATTTGTTGATATATTTTAGTTTTACTTATAATGGAGCCAACATAACAATTTTTAGGGAAGCTATAGAGTTTATCCATATGGTTATTTAATAACTAAAAAGGCAATTAATTCAAAATCGTTAAGTGAAGCAAAGTTATCTATCAAAGCACTAGTTTGGTTGCTAGAAAATAGGCTGTCTATATCTTTTTGCTGTTTAACCGCAATCATTGAGCTAATAGCCTGATTTAGCAAATCAGAATAAACTTGCATATTTTTACCGTCTTGGGTTTGCTTGTTAAACAAATTACACAAATCACTAATAGGTGTTATTTTATCTTTACAACTAGCACGAATTAAATCTAGCAAATGTTTTACTTTGGTATGATCGTAAACAATTTCACCATTGTTATCAATATAGACTAAATAATACGGGTGTAGTTGATTGTGTTGGCTAATATCAATATTTGAATTTCTATTTCTTAGAGCAAAAATCACTCCAGGGCATAAACCAATATCATTATTTGCTGGTAAAATAGCATGTAAACCACTAGGTAGTTGCTCTAAATCGTTGTTGTTTTTAGTATAATTAAGTAAATCTATACGAAAATCATTTAAGCCTAAATCAGTAATATTAACTCCAGTTTTTAAATCTTCAACTTCAACTACACTATTTTGCAAGCGTTGTAATTGCTCTGTACGATAGTCAATATCGTTAGTTTGATTAGCCAACAGGTTGTCGTCTCCTGTTGCGCTAAGATCTACTATATGCATGCGGTTTTCTACTCGCTCTTTTAAGTTAATATAATCATCAAGAGAAATATCAGGCCAATAGTTTACCAATTGAATTTTGGTATTAGGCGATCCAATACGGTCAATTCTGCCAAAACGTTGCATAATACGCACAGGGTTCCAATGAATATCATAATTAATTAAATAATCACAATCTTGCAAGTTCTGACCTTCGGCAATGCAATCTGTGGCAATCAGTAAATCTATTTCAGCGTTAACATCGGGCATTATTAACTGCTTTTCTTTGGCTATTGGCGAAAATAAGGTTAAAATTTGTTGAAAATCATAGCCTGCTTTAATTGTATTTTTTGGTGTAGTTGATCCTGTTATTTTAGCACTATGAATATTCAAAGCACATAATTCATCTTTTATATTTTCGTATAAATAATCTGCTGTATCTGCAAAGGCTGTAAAAACAACAATTTTTTTATTATTAGGATTGATAGGATTAGCAATTTTATCATTAATGCGTTGTTTTAAGTGATTGAGTTTGTAATCGTGCTCTGGAGTAATTAGTTGTATTTCTGCTAGTAATTCATTAATAATTAGCAAATCAGCAGATAATTCAGCCTGCCAAGATATTATATCCATATCTTTTAGGTGAATTTTTATTTTAGTGCCAAAAGTGAAATCTTCAAGTTCTTCATCATCTAAGCTATCTTCTAAACAATCTACAATAGTTAATTCTTTTTGTTGTTGCATTGTTGCAATACTGTTAAGTATTTCTGTGTGCTTTGTTGCTAATGATTGAAGCGTGAGCCTGAATGCTGCCACCGAACTTTCAAGTCTTTTTAGTAAATTAGTAGTTATTAACGATTGTAGGCTTTTTTCACGATCAGCTTGCCTTAAAATAGATTTACCGCCTTTAACTGAGGTATCGTAAATTTCTGTGTATTGATCTAATCTACTAGGCAATATATAATTAATAGGAGTGTAAATAGATAAATTCAATAATCCTAGTTGCTCGCATATAGCATTAAAGTCTAAAAACTCTGTTTGATCAGTTAGCTTACAATGGTAAGATATTGGCTTTAAGCGTTGTGGAAAACTGCCTATATCTGTAGTATCATAAAAAGCTTCGATATGTTTTCTTGATCTAGCAATGGTTACGCTGTCTAATAATTCAAAAAAATCATAGTCAAGTGCATCTAAAATTGCTGTTGCAGTTCTTTCTTGTGCCTTTTTTTTCGTCCACGAGTTAAATACAAGTTGTGCATTACGAAAAATTTCTTCTATACTTCGGCTAGTTTTTAACTTGCTACTAAGTTCACTTGAGTTACCCTCGTATGCTAAAGCTAATTGATTTTTAAGATCGTTAAATTTATTATTTACTGGCGTAGCTGATAACATTAAGACTTTAGTTTTAATGCCACTGCGAATAACTAGGTTCATTAGTTTTTGATAGCGGTTTTCTTTATCTTTATAAGCTTCATTATTTCTAAAATTATGTGATTCATCAATAACCACTAAATCATAATTACCCCAATTAATTTTACTAAGGTCTATACCTGAAGATTTGCCACGGGTTCGTTGTAAATCGGTATGAGCTAAGACATCGTAACTTAATCTATCTTTTCTTAATATATTAGTTTTAAGGTTGCTATTGTAATTTTGCCAGTTATCTATTAATTTTTTGGGGCATAAAACTAAAACATCTTTATTACGCAATTCATAATATTTAATTACAGCCATGGCGGTAAATGTTTTGCCTAAACCGACACTATCAGCAAGAATACAGCCATTATAGCTTTCTAATTTATTGATTATACCCGTTGCGGCATCACGTTGGAAATTATACAACTTGTTCCAAATTATAGTATTTTTATAGCCTATTTTATCATTAGGTAAAAAATCGTCAGTTATATCTGCTAAAAACTGAGAGAAAATATTATATAGAATAAAAAAATATAGCTTTTCAGGTGAGTTTTCTTGATATACCGATTCAATGTGTGCACAAATAGCTTCGGTTACATCTTCAAGTTGACTGTTGTTTTTCCAAATGTTATTAAATAAATCAAGATATATCTTAGTTGTTGAATT
>CAKMYR010000117.1 GCA_929200175.1 uncultured Gammaproteobacteria bacterium | reverse complement strand
ATAGCTGCAAGTAAACTATCTATTCTATCTAAAATCCCGCCATGTCCAGGGATAATATTGCCGCTATTTTTGGTGTTAGCAACTCTTTTGTACATGCTTATATATAAATCGCCAAACACTGAAAAAATAGCGGTAATAATTGCTAATAATAAGTAAATTAAATATTTTTCAAAAGAGATTTTATTAAAATAAAGCCAAACAAGCGTAATTAATAAAACACAAATAAGTCCGCCAATTAAACCTTCAATAGTTTTGCCTTTGCTTATTTTTGGCGCTAATTTATTTTTACCAAATAAGTTACCAAATATATATGCCCCAATATCTGTAAACCATATTATTAAAAGCAATAAAAACAACAAGCTAGCATCTGCTATGCGTATTTGGTACAAGCTAGCAATTGGTACTAATAGTAAAGGAGCAGTTATAGCAATAAGCATGCCTTTAGGTTTTAGTTTGGGATATTTTATTATGATGTACATATTTGTTAGCCACCAAAAAATGGCAATACAATTAAACAAAAAATAAAATGAGCTAGTATTTTCATAATATATTATCATACTAAGTAAAGCAGTTAATGATACTGCTATTACCTTATTGTATGTATTAGTATTTATTATTTTTAATAACTCGTATAGCCCTATACATACTGTAAAGCCTGAAATAACAAAAAACCAAATTAAATCAGCCATAAAAAGCAAAAATAATACACTAGGAACTAATATTAATGTTGAGATTAATCTTTTTGTGAAGTTATTGATTGCGACCACCGAATCTTCTTTCGCGTTGGTTAAAGCTTTTAATGGCTTTATCTAGCTCTTTTTTATCAAAATCAGGCCATAAAACATCAGTAAAATATAATTCACTATAAGCTATACTCCATAATAAAAAATTACTAATCCTAAGCTCTCCGCTGGTGCGAATTAATAAATCTACTTGTGGCTGATTTGCTGTTGATAAATATTTTTCAAAGCAATTATAATCAATGTCATCTACATTTATGGTGTCGTTTTTTACTAAATTGGCTATTTTTTTAGTTGCTTGTAAAATATCCCATCGCCCTCCATAATTAGCGGCTATTATTAAAACAAGGCCAGTATTATTTTTAAGTTTTTTTTGGGCATCAGCAGCGCTTTTTTGTATATTTTTTGGAAATATATTCATATCTCCAATAATTTTTAATTTAATATTATGTTTGCTTAATTTTTCAAAAGATTGATTCAAGGCGCCGAGAAATATCCTAAAAAGCATATTTATTTCTTGATCAGAGCGATTTTTATTTTCACTACTAAAGGCAAAAAGAGTAAGATTTTTAACCCCTAGATTAACACAATGTTTAATAGTTTCACGAACTACGCCAACTCCTTTGTTATGACCATTTATGCTCGGTAAAAATTTTTTCTTTGCCCATCTGTTATTGCCGTCCATAATAATGGCTATATGCTCGGGTACATTCATAATTATAATAGCGATATATCTTAAGGTATATTATATAGAATTTAAAAAGTTAATGTAGGTAGTTAAAAACCAAAACAAAGATGATATAATTTACTTGTAAGGTAAAATTATATTATGAGCTTAACCAAAAGAATTATTCCTTGTCTTGATGTGCGTGATGGCCGCGTAGTTAAAGGCGTAAAATTTATTGATATTAAAGATGCAGGAGATCCTGTTGAAATTGCTAAATTTTATGACGATAACGGGGCTGATGAGCTTACATTTTTAGATATTACAGCATCAAGTGAAAATCGTGATACAGTTTTTAAAATGGTTGAAAAAATAGCTAACGAAGTATTTATTCCATTTACTGTTGGTGGTGGTATTCGTAAAGCTTCAGATGTTAGAAAAATGCTTAATGTGGGAGCTGATAAAGTTGCTGTAAATTCAGCAGCTATTCTTAATCCAGAGTTAGTTAAAGAGCTTAGTAGTGATTTTGGTTCGCAGTGTATTGTAATCGCAATTGATGCAAAACAAGTTTCACAAAATCCTAAAAAATGGCAAATTTTTACTCATGGAGGAGGCAGAGCTACTGGGATTGATGCAGTCGAATGGGCGGTAAAAATGACTGAAAAAGGTGTAGGTGCAGGAGAAATTTTATTGACTTCAATGGATTGTGATGGTGTTAAAAATGGCTTTGATTTAGATCTTATTAAAGCAGTTTCTGATAAAGTTGATGTTCCAGTTATTGCTTCTGGAGGGGCTGGCAATTTACAGCATTTAATTGACGCAGTATTAAAAGGAAGAGCTGATGCAGTTTTAGCTGCTAGTATTTTTCATTTTGGAGAATATAGTATTAAACAAGCCAAAATTGCGATGCAGCAAGAAAATATAAAGGTTAGATTATAAAAATATAAATTTTATTATGAAAAACAAAAAACAATTATTTGTAGTTTTAGCGGCATTTATTTTTCCTGTGATAATAAGCGCGGCTCTTTTTTATTACGCTCCATCTTTTTTTAGGTCAAATACTGTAAATTATGGTGAACTTGTTAAGCCTATTATTACAGTTAAAAAAGGAGATATAATTTTTAAAGAAGATAGTGTATTTAATCCTAAAAAATTATGGACAATAGCCTATGTTACAAATCAATGTGATGACTATTGTCTTGATGTGCTTAAAGATATGAAAACTATTCATGTATTAACAAATGATAATGTTAAGCGAATTCAAAGATTATTATTAATTGATGAGCGGGTAATTGAAAAAAATAAAGATGATAAACTGCTTATTGCTAAATTAGATAATAATGTAAAGAAAAAATTAGAAAAATTTCCAAATAATAGTTTATTTCTAATTGATCCTTTAGGTAATATAATGTTGAGATATAACTCTAATAATATTGACATTAAACTTGTAGTTAAAGATTTAAAGCGCCTTTTAAGATATTCTAGGATAGGTTAGGATTGTATGTCTTTTATTTTAGATTTATTTAGATTATGCAAACTAAAAGTGGTTGGTCTTATTTTAATAACCGCAATAGTAGGAATGTTTTTATCGGTGCCAGCACCTTATCTTCCCGATTTATTTTTAGTGTTAATAGCTACAGCAGGAATTGGAATGTCTGCTGCCTCTGCTGCAGTTTTTAATCATATAATTGACGAGCAGGCTGACATTAAAATGCTGCGTACTGAAAACAGACCGCTGCCACAAAAAATAGTTAGTCGCGAACAGGCCTTTGTTTGGGGTATGTTTTTAGGAATAACAGGATTGGCAATTTTGTATTTTTTTGTTAATTATATTACTATGGTTTTGACTTTTTTGTCATTAATAGGATATGCTGTTATCTATACTATATATTTAAAGCGAGCTACCCCTCAAAACATAGTTATTGGGGGCGCTGCTGGAGCGACACCACCAATTCTTGGATGGACTTCAATTGCTGGAACACAAGGCATAGAGTATTCTTTTTTGCTATTTTTAATTATATTTGTTTGGACTCCGCCTCATTTTTGGTTTTTAGCAATTGATAGAATCAAAGACTATAAGGGCGTTAATATTCCTATGTTGCCAGTAACTCATGGCCTAGCTTATACTAAATTACAAATTTTACTTTATACATTATTATTATTTATAGTTGCTTTGTTGCCGTACTTATTTGGCATGTCTGGACTTATTTATTTGCTTTCAGCGGTAGTATTAGGAGCTGTATTTATTTATTATGCAGTTAAAACTTACAAAGATTCCAATCAAAGCAAAATAGCAATACAAGCTTTTGCGTATTCAGTGCAATATTTAACATTGCTTTTTATAGCATTATTAGTTGATCATTATTGGTTAATTACATTATAAACATTTCATTTATATGAAAGATTTCATCCAAATATTTAAGGGCATTTTTTCTGCTATTGCCGGCGTTGGCAACAAAGAAAATTTAGCTAAAGATTTAGCTAAAATTGAGAAAAACAGCCCTTGGCCCTACATTTTTGTTGGCCTTATAATGGTGATTATATTTATTTTTACTATAATTTTAATAGTTAACCTTGTTCTTTAAGCACATCATAGATTATCTAAAATTAAATCAAGAGCCTTAGCTATTTCTTCAGGTTTATGCGGATTATTTAATGTCCCTATTAGCTCAATATCTGGCGTTAATAGTAAATAGCTTGAAGTATGATTAATTAAATA
>CAKMYR010000116.1 GCA_929200175.1 uncultured Gammaproteobacteria bacterium | reverse complement strand
TGCAATTGAAAATAGTTGGACTAAAGTTAAATTTGAAAAAAATGTTGGCTGGGTTGTCTCACGCTATTTAAGTAATGTTCCTTCTGCAAGACAAAGATTAGAAGAGCTAAAAAATATCAATAATGCTAATAAACTTAAAATCTTTAAACAGCAAGAAGAAAATGATAATTTAGTTAAACAACTACAAGAAATTAGGCTTGAAAACTCTGATTTACTAATACAAAATAGTAAATATAAATCTGAAAAAACCCATATTGAAAAAACATATATAGATGCATTAAAACTTGAGCATGTTAATGAAAAATTAAAAATTGAAACACTAAAATTAAAAACAGAAATTCAATTGTTAAAAAATAATAATCTAGCGCTAGAAGATTTTAATTCAAGAAATTGGTTTATCGTTGGTGCAATAGTGTTATTTTTAGGTTTTATGATGGGTTTTTTAATACGTAAAAAATCAAATAAAAGAGGATTTTAAGATGAAATTACAAAAAACTACATTAACTTTTGATGATGTTTTGCTAATTCCCGCATATTCAAATATTATGCCAAAAGAGGTTGATGTAAAAACTAAGCTTACTAAAAATATAACTATTAATATTCCTATACTATCAGCTGCGATGGATACTGTAACCGAATCTAAATTAGCTATTGCTATTGCGCAAGAAGGTGGTATTGGTGTAATTCATAAAAATATGCCAGTAAAACAACAAGCTAAAGAAGTACGTCTTGTAAAACGTTTTGAATCTGGCATTATTAAAGATCCAATAACTATTAACCCAAAAACTACTATTCAAGAAGTTATTGCAATGCAAAAAAAATATAGCATATCTGCTTTGCCTGTAATCGAAAAAGATATTATAGTTGGTTTAATAACAAGTCGTGATATTAAATTTATAAAACATTTAAATGATACAGTTGAAAATATCATGACTCCACAACATAAACTTATAACTGTTAGTGAAGGTATAAGTATGAATGAAGTGAAAAAATTATTACATAAACACCGTATTGAAAGAGTTATAGTAGTTGCTGATAATTTTAAATTAAAAGGAATGATTACAGTTAGAGATATTGAAAAATCAAGTAATTTTCCAAATGCCTGTAAAGATAGTTTAGAGCAATTGCGTGTTGCTGCTGCTGTTGGGATTGATGTTGATACAGCTTATCGTATTGATAAATTAGTTAAAGCAGGAGTTGATGCAATAGTTATTGATACTGCGCATGCTCATTCTAAAGGAGTATTAAATTTAATTAAACAAACTAAAAATACACATCCAAATTTAGATATTATTGCAGGGAACATAGCTACTGCTGAAGCTGCAATTGATTTGGTTAATGCAGGAGCAGATTGTGTAAAAGTTGGTATTGGACCTGGAAGCATTTGTACTACTAGGATTGTAGCCGGTGTTGGTGTGCCACAAATTACAGCTATTTCAGAAGTGGCAAATGCACTTAAAGATAGTAATATTCCAATTATAGCTGATGGCGGTATTCGTTATTCTGGTGATATAGCTAAAGCTTTTGCAGCTGGAGCATATTGTGTAATGCTTGGTTCAATATTTGCTGGCAGTGAGGAGTCTCCCGGAGAAATTGAACTTTACCAAGGACGAGCTTATAAGCTTTATCGTGGAATGGGCTCAATAGGTGCTATGAGTCAATTACATGGTTCTTCTGATCGTTATTTTCAATCTGATTATAAAGAAGCAAATAAATTTGTCCCAGAAGGCGTAGAAGGACGAGTGCCGTTTAAAGGATCAATACGACCTATAATCTATCAAATGATTGGAGGAGTTAAATCATCTATGGGTTATACTGGCTGTAAAACACTTGAAAAAATGAGAAATAATGTTAAATTTACAAGAGTAACAAATGCTGGTATGATAGAGTCACATGCGCATGATGTAATTATTACAAAAGAAGCGCCAAATTATCATAAGTAAAAAAATAATTTCAAAATAAACTACCAAGCAGGACGGCGATATTTTTGGTTTGGTACTTTTTTAATATTTTTACTTTTAACTTTAATTTTATCTTCAAAATTTTTAGCTATAAATCCCATTTTTGGATTAATATTTTCGATAGGAATCCATACCTTATAACCGCTACCTTTAGCAACAGTTAATTCTTCTTTATATTGACTTGTTATCTTTTCAACTGTAGTATGAAAACTTTTATTGGGCAAAATAACTTCAATAGAATCGCCAATACTAAATTTATTCTTAACATCTATTAAAGCTTTACCATCTGTATATTCTAATATTTCGCCTACTAATTGTTGTTTATTAGAACGGGAATAATTATCAAGATATGTTTGTAATTCTTGTGGTTGATGGCGTCTATAAAATCCATCTGTATAACCTCTGTTTGCTAAATTTTCTAAGACGCTAAAAGATTCTGTATCAAACTCTTTACCAGAGATAGCATCATCAATCGCTTTAGAATAAACTTGAGCGGTTCTAGCAGCATAGTAATGAGATTTAGTTCGTCCTTCAATTTTAAAAGAGTCTACTCCAATTTTTGTAAGTGAATGGATATGCTCAATAGCGCGTAAATCTTTAGAATTCATAATATAAGTGCCATGCTCATCTTCATATGCTGGCATTAATTCATTTGGCCTGCCCTTTTCTTCTAATAGCATTAATTTATCATCAATAGGCTTAATATCTCCTTCTAAAGTTTGTTGTGCTGGTTTAACATTGTAATTCCATCTACAAGAGTTAGTACAACTACCTTGATTAGGGTCTCTATGATTAAAATATCCTGAAAGCAAACAACGGCCAGAATAAGCAATACACAAAGCTCCATGCACAAAAACTTCAATTTCAATATCAGGGCATTTTTGACGAATTTCTTTAATTTCTTCTATTGATAATTCTCGTGAAAGAATTACTCTTGTAATTCCAATATTTTGCCAAAATTTAACACTAGCATAATTAATTGTATTTGCTTGTACTGAAAGATGAATTTTTTGCTCAGGAAATTTTTCTTTTACCATCATAATTAATCCAGGGTCTGTCATGATAATAGCATCAGGATTTTCTTGAATTATTGGTGAAATATCATTTATATAAGTATCAATTTTTGAATTATGAGGAATAATATTAGAGGCAACAAAAAAAAGTTTACCCAAAGAATGAGCTTCTTTTATCCCTTGTTTTAAGGTTTCTTCGTCAAAATTATTATTACGAACCCTAAGACTATAGCGAGGCTGTCCTGCATAAACCGCATCAGCGCCATAAGCAAAGGCATAACGCATATGTTTTAAGCTGCCGGCAGGAGATAGTAATTCTGGTATTTTCATAATTTTATTTTATAAGTTTATTAATCTATAATTTTAACCTTAAATTAAGATTAAATAATACCAAGAATTCGCTCTAATACAAATTTTGAACCAAAATATGATACTAATAAAAATCCAAAACCTATTTGAATAAACATAATATTTTTTTTACCACGCAACCCAAATAGTTTATTGCTAAAAATTATCACAGCAAAAATTATCCAAGCAATAATTGATAAAGTAGTTTTGTGTACCAAATGTTGAGAAAATAAATTATCGACAAATAATAATCCAGTTATCAATGCCAAAGTTAATAAATAAAATCCCATTTTTACACTTTGAAGTAATAATTTTTCCATAGTTTGTAATGGTGGTAATTGATTAATAAAACTATTAATTTTTCCCATATGTAAATAATTTTCTTGGATTTTTAATAATATAGATTGGCAAACTGCAAAAGCTAGTAAAGAATAAGCAAAGATTGATAATATAACATGCAAAGCAATATTAAATGGCACTATCTTGGTCTCATTGTCTGGAAAAAATATCATAAATAATAAAGAGATTATTACTAAAGGATATATCACAATACCTAAAATATAAATATGATTTACTATCGAGTATAAAAATAATATAATTGCAATAACCCAAGCAATAAAAGCAACACTATTAGCTAATCCAAAAATTATTCCTTGAGAGCTTATAAAATCAATAAAAATAAATGTTTGAAAAATAATTACAAAACAAGATAACCAAAGTATAGTTTTATAATTGGTTTTTAAATTATTTTTCTTAGTAATAAGGCTAATTAATAATAATATTATAATTATATAACCAAATATAAT
>CAKMYR010000115.1 GCA_929200175.1 uncultured Gammaproteobacteria bacterium | reverse complement strand
AATCTTAACCAGTATTTTAATTCAATTAACGTAAAAGTTTGAGCACTCAATACTTTTTAATATTTTTTGGCTTAATATTCCCTTTGGTCTTTAGTCCTGGTCCTGCGAATATAGTTTTTGCTATGTCTGGTATGAGGCAAGGGATTAAAGCATCAATGCCACTAATGGTAGGAGTAGATTTAGTTTATATTATTTATTCTTTGATTGTTGGTTTTGGTCTAGGAGAAATATTACAACTATATCCCAGCTTAACCTTTATATTGCAATTTTTAGGCTCATTATATATTGTATATTTAGCTTATAAATTTCTTAATTCAGGCAACAACAAAAAAATAAATAATGAAAAAATTTTTACTTTTACAGACGGTGTAATATTGCAAACGCTTAACCCAAAAGGATGGTCAATATTATTTTTGATGTTTTCAGTCTTGCTTGATGGAAGTTTCGATCAAAATACTCAAGTAATTTATCTAGTTCTTATGTTGGCTGTTTTAAATATTAGTACACACTTTATTTGGATTATTGCTGGTAGTCAAATCTCTAAATGGACAAGCAATAAGAAAATTGATCTAATATTAAATTATTTGTTTTCTGGTTCGCTTTTACTAGTCGCTATTTGGTTATTATTGCAACTTTTTATAGATTGAATTTATTTGTTTCTTTTGGTTTTCAAGCTAAAAACAGATTAAAAACTCTACAATCCAAATTGAGTTCCTAATTCAACAATACCCATCTGGTAAGATGTCATTATGGTATCGAGATGGCATCAATGAAAAACAACACAACGCCACTTATATTCAATGGCAAAAAATCACCAAGTTAAAAAAAATTAAACATAATATTGAAAAAATACGAATTGACCTAGCGTTTTATTTAATTTAAAGTTCAATCTATCCGGGAAAAATTGTTTTTACCTGTGAGATTTGAAAAATTTAAATAATATAAAAAAGGTAGAAAATATGACTCAAGCACATATCTTAGGGTTGCCACGAATAGGCTCAAAAAGGGAATTAAAGTTCGCATTAGAAAGCTATTGGCAGGGAAAAATAACTGAAAATGATTTATTAGGCGTTGCTAAAAACGTTCGTCAAGCTAATTATCAGTGGCAAAAAGACGCAGGAATGGATTATATTACAGCAGGCGATTTTTGCCTTTATGATCATTTGTTAGATATGTCGGTGTTTTTTAATATTATCCCTACTCGGCATCAACAAGCAATTAGTAATCCTAATTCGTTGTTGGATAAGATGTTTTTAATTGCCAGAGGCAAAAATGCCAAGGGTGATGAAGCAACCGCAGGAGAATTAACCAAGTGGTTTGATACCAATTATCATTATATCGTTCCAGAGTTTGAGCAAGGACTTGAGCTTAAACTTAATGCTTCGTTGCTTTTAGAGCAGATTAAACAAGCAAAATCCTTTGGTAGGGTTAAGGTGGTTTTACAAGGTGTCTTAAGTTATTTATGGTTAGGCAAAGGCAAAAATGGCTTTGATGATAAGCTTTCATTGTTTGAAAAATTTAAAAATCCTTATCAGCAATTGATAACTCAAGCGATTAATGCAGGTGCTGAAGTTGTGCAAATTGATGAGCCTTGTCTAGTTGAAAAATTACCTGCTGCTTGGATAACAAAGGCGAAGGCGTTTTATGAAGATTTAGATTTTGCTGGCAAGCGTTCATTGTTGAATGTTAGTTATGAAATACCAAACCTCCCATTGCAAGAATATTTTTCTTTTAATTTCGATGGATTTCATCTTGATACCAGTATCACTGATATTTCCTTTGATAATATAGTTGCTGCTTTGCCTGAAAATAAGTTTTTGTCGCTTGGAGTCATTAACGGGCGAAATATTTGGAAGGCGGATTTGAGTCAAATTTTACAAAAAATTCGCCCTTTTGCTAACGCCTTAGAAGAAAGATTTTGGATTTGTTCTTCTTGCTCGTTATTGCACTCGCCATTAGATTTGAATCTTGAAAACGACTTAGATCCAGAAGTCAAAAACTGGCTCTCATTTGGCAAACAAAAATTAGAAGAATTAAACGCCTTAAAACACTCATTAAATAATCAATTAGATGATACTTTAAGTACATATTTACAACAAAATCAAGACGCATTGGAAAAGCGCAGAACTTCAAAATTAACAAATAATGTTGCGGTTAAAAAACGCCTAAGCTCGCTTAAAGATAATGATTTTGTGCGTACAAGTACTTTTATCAAACGTAAAAAACTCCAACAAGAAAAACTTAATTTGCCTTTATTTCCGACCACTACTATCGGCTCTTTTCCACAAACTCCAGCTATTAGAACAACACGAAAAGAGTATAAGTCAAATAAAATCACTACTAAGCAATATGTTGAGGCGATGAAACAACAAGTGGCTCATACGATTAAAAAACAAGAGCAAATCGGTTTGGATGTGCTTGTTCATGGTGAGGCAGAGCGCAATGATATGGTTGAGTATTTTGGCGAGCAATTGGAGGGATTTTTAACCACTTCTAATGGCTGGGTACAAAGTTATGGCTCAAGATGTGTTAAGCCTCCAGTTATTTTTGGAGATGTCACACGTCCCAAAGAAATGACGATAGAGTGGATTTGCTATGCCCAATCACTCACTTCAAAAATAGTCAAAGGAATGTTAACTGGTCCAGTAACGATTTTGCAATGGTCCTTTGTGCGTGACGATCAACTAAGAGAAATAACTTGTAACCAAATTGCATTATCAATTTTAGATGAAGTTCAAGACTTAGAAAAAAATAATATCAATGTTATCCAAGTCGATGAACCTGCTTTAAGAGAGGGCTTGCCATTGCGTCAAGAGTATCAAAATAATTATCTAAGATGGGCAACTCAAGCCTTTAAATTATCGACTTCTAACATTGCTGATGAAACCCAAATCCATACCCATATGTGTTATTGCGAATTTAACGATATTATGGAGCATATTATCGGCTTGGATGCTGATGTGATTAGCATTGAAACTTCACGTTCTCAAATGGAATTATTAGAAGTATTTAAAACTCATCAATATCCTAATGAAATCGGACCGGGGGTGTATGATATTCATTCTCCCAGAGTGGCTACGGTTGATGAAATAGCTGATTTACTTATCAAAGCTACAAATAATATTAAGGCTGAAAAAATTTGGGTAAATCCTGATTGCGGACTAAAAACACGTAAGTGGGAAGAAACTGAAATTACCCTTAAAAATATGGTTCAAGCTGCCCAAAAAGTACGCCGCCTCCAAATTCAAAATGATTAAATATTATGAATATTTCAATTGAAATCTTTCCTCCAAAAAGTCCGAAAGGGGAAATAATATTAAGGAAAAATCTACGCAAATTTAAAGAAATAGCCCCTAGTTTTGTCAGTGTTACTTGTGGGGCTAATGGCTCAAATAATAGAATGAATCACAAGGTTTGCCAAATGGTTTTAGATACCAAAATAAAATGCGTTGCTCATCTTACTTGTCAGGGCTATAGCATCACACAAACCAAACAAAAAATTGAAAAATATATCGAAATGGGGATATCTTCTATCTTGGCATTACGCGGCGATACCCCAAAAGAAGAGGAAATAGATCAAAGCAAAAAGGCTTTTCAATACGCTCAAGATTTAAATCGTTTTGTGCAAGATAATTATCCTGAAATCATTTTCTACAATGCAGGATATCCTCAAGGTCATATTGAAAACCCTAACAAAAAATTAGACTTTCAATATCAAGTGGAAAAACTTGAAATGGGAGTAAAAGGCGTTATCACTCAATTATTTTTTGATAATCAACATTTTATTGATTATCATTATAAACTTAGAAGAGCAGGCTTTAAAGGTCAAATAATTGCCGGCATTTTCCCTATCACTCAAGTACAACAAATTAGTAGAATTACTGATATGTGTGGCATATCTATCCCCAAAAAACTACAAAAATGCTTGCTATCTTACCAAAATGATCCATTAAGTATCAAAAAAATTGGTACTGAATTTGCCATCAAGCAATGCCTTGAACTTGCCGAACACGGCTTAAACGATTATCATTTATATAGTATGAATCAAGCTGACCACATTATCGAAATTTATCAACAACTCTTACAAGAACAAACTATTGTGCAAAAATATGGATAAAATTTAAACCA
>CAKMYR010000114.1 GCA_929200175.1 uncultured Gammaproteobacteria bacterium | reverse complement strand
CAAAAATTTATTCTAAATATAATAAATTGATTCAAGTTGCTGTTAAAAATGCTGGAGGGGATTTAAACTCTGCTTCGGTTTTAAATGTTATTGAAAATGCCAAAAAAGAAAATGTTCCAAAAGATAATATTGATAGGGCAATAAAAAAGGCAACCGGTTCGGATGCCGAAAATTTGCAGGAAGTTATGTATGAATGTTTTGGTCCAGGAGGCGTGGGGGTTTTGATTAAGGCCATAACCGATAATACAAATAGAACAGTTACTGAAATTAAAACTATTTGTAGTAAAAACGGAGCAAATTTTGCGACTTCTGGGGCTGTTTCTTGGGCTTTTAATATGAATGAGGATAGGGAATGAAAAGCAAACGAGGGGACAGAAATTGAAATTTCTGAAAATGATATTGAAAAATTAGAAAAATTGGTTGAATTATTTGAAGAAAGTGATGATATAACTGATGTTTATACGAATGCTGTTTAGATATTAAAAAAAATTTTAATTTGGTGGAAAGCAGAAAATTTATCTAAAAGTTCATAATTAAGTCCAGATATTTTTACTTGATAGTGTAATGGTATTTAAATGCTTTGTTTTTTTTATTATTTTATTTGATGGATTGACTAATATTGATAAATTTGCAGCTTCCCATACTGGAATATCTCGCAGGTGATCTCCCATATAATCAAATTTTTTTTTACCAAATCTTTCAATTAATTTAGCTGCTTTATTTTTTGATGAAAGATTAAAATTTTTATTACTTGCCATTACATCGTCAAATAAATTGTTTTTTTCATTTATAGTTGTTGATATTTTTTCTGTTTTAAGATAATTAAAAATATTAGTAGCATATAATTCATGTGATGCTGTAGCTAAAATAATCTTATCACCTTTATCTTTGCGTTTTTTTATATATTCAATAACTGTTTTATTGTAAGGGAGATTTTTGGCATTAATCATAAAATGTTTAGTTAATTTATCTTTTAGATTGCCTTTTCCTTTCATTAGCCAAAAAGGCATTAAAAATATTAGTAAAGGATTTTTTTTTAAAGAATTAATAGACGATTGATATAATAAATCGGTCTCAATCAAAGTATTATCTAAATCAACTAATAAAGGAATATTATTCAAGCTCGCTCCATTTTTCATATAAATTTTCAAGTTCTAATTTTAATGTTGATAATTTTATTAAATAATTTTTAGGATTTTGTTCTTTGTAAGATGAAGGGTTATTAAGTTTTGCTTGAATTTCGTTAATTTTATCTTCGGTTGTTTTAATATTATTTAAAATATTATTTAATTCTTGTTGTTGCTTATAGCTTAATTTTTTATTATTGGCTTTTTTGGTAGCTAAATTAGCTTTCTTTGTTATTGGTTTTTTATCTTTTTTCTCAATTAAATAATCATTATAGCCACCAGCATATTGATTAATAACACCATTGGCTTCCATTACTATTGTAGAAGTTGTAATATTATTAATAAAACTTCTATCATGTGATACTATAATTACTGTTCCTGTATAGCTAATCAGCATTTCTTCTAATAATTCTAAAGTCTCTACATCGAGATCATTGGTTGGTTCATCAAGTACTAATAAATTTGCGGGCTTGGATAAAATTTTAGCTAACATTAGTTTATTTTTCTCACCTCCAGATAACATCTTAATGGGAGATACTGCTTGTTTGCTAGTAAACAAAAATTGACGAAGATACCCAATTACATTTTTATTTTTACCATTAATTTCAACATATTCTTTGCCATCAGCTATAAAATCAACAGCTTTAACATTACTATTAACATCTTTACTCATTTGTTGAAAATAAGCAAGATTAATAGTTTTTGAACGATTAATTGAGCCATTATCAGCTTTTAATTCATCAATAAGTAATTTAATTAAGGTGGATTTTCCAGTACCGTTACTACCTATAATTCCAATTTTCTCGCCTTTTAATACTATAAGTGAAAAGTCTTTAATTAAATGAGTTTCATTAATTTTATAATCTATATTCTTAACTTCAAATATAATTTTAGACATATGCTCTTTAGTATTTAGAGTATGGATTTTAATATTGCCTTGTTTTTTATAACGGTTAACAAATAATTTTCTCATTTCTTTTAGCGCAGATACTCTACCTTCATTTCTAGTTCTTCTAGCTTTAATGCTTTTTCTTATCCATGCTTCTTCTTGTTCTAGTTTTTTATTAAATCTAGTTTCAGCTAATTGCTCGGCATTTAGTTGCTCGTCTTTGCGTTTTATATAATCTACAAAATTACAATTAAATACTGATAAATTACCACGGTCTAAATCAAATACCTTATTAACAAGATTTTTAATAAAAGATCTATCATGGCTAATTAAAACTAAAGCGCCATTATATTTTTTAAGTATATTTTCAAGATCAATAATAGCACTAATATCCATATGATTAGTAGGCTCGTCTAGCAATAAAACATCTGGCTCTTTAATTATTGCTCTTGCAAGCATAACTCGTTTTTTCCAGCCTCCTGAAAGAGTTGAAAAATCAACTTTATCTGTTAATGCAAATCTATCAATAATTTCTTGTATTTTATGGATGTATTGCCAGCCGTTTAACTTTTCTATTTCTTCTTGTAAATCCCCAGCTTCAGATAGTTTTTCGTTTGCAATTAAATTTTGATATTTACTAATGATAGTACCTATTTTGCCTAATCCTTCGGCAATAATATCAAATATTTTTTTATCATTATCTTTAACGATTTGTTCAAGATAGCTGACTTTTATGCCTTTTTTAGTTTTTAATTCCCCTTTATCACATTCAATAGCTCTAGCTAAAATACGCATTAAAGTTGACTTTCCTTGACCATTGCGACCAATTAATGCAATTTTATCTTTTTTTGCAATAGTTGCACTTACATTGTTGAGAATAGGCTTATCAGAAAAACTAATGGAAATATTTTCAAGTGTAATAAGCGACATAGTTATATTTTACTATGTTTTTCACTGTTTAAATAATAGTATAATACTGAAATTATAAAATAGCGTTGTTAGGTTTATTTAAATGAAATTTCTTTATTTACTTTTATTTTTTTTGTTAGCTCAGCTAATTTATGCCGATAACTCCAATAAAGAATATGCTCTTTCAAATCAGCAAGAAAAACGCTATAACTCTTTAATAGATGAAATTCGTTGTCCGGTTTGTCAAGGACAAAGTATTGGAGGATCTAATTCTGAGCTTGCCAAAGATCTTCGTAATAAGGTTATAGAGCTCATTATTAAAGGAAATAGTGATGATCAAATTCGTCAATTTATGATAGATAGATATGGAGATTTTGTATCTTTTAAGCCTCCTGTTAATAAAATTACATATTTATTATGGTTTGCTCCTTTTATTTTTTTAATATTTGCTATTATATTATTTGTCAGGTCTGTTAAAAAATCTAAATAAATTTTTAAATAAACTATAAGGAAAAAATTGAGTAAACAAATCCAATTATCTATAAATACAAAAGCTAAAAAAGCAATAGAAATCACTGATTTAATAAATAAAGAATTAACAGCGCTTAAAACTACATCAAAATTATGTCATTTATTTACTAAGCATACTACTGTAGCTATTATAATTATTCCTAATCAAGATAAAAATATCCTATTAGACATAGAAGACTATTTATCTAAAATTATTAGTAATGATGATGATTATCGTCATAATAATTATATAGGTGATATGCCAGGACATATTAGGGCTTTATTGTTAGGGGTAGAAAAAAGCATTCCTATTAATTGTTCTAAATTAGATTTAGGTAGATTTCAAGGAGTTTTTTTATATGAATTTGGCCTAAAATCAAGCATAAGGAAAGTTTGCATGACTATTTTATAAGATAAAAATATAAATTATTATGGACAATAAAGAAGATAACAAATTAATCAAAGCCAGAAAAGAAAAACTATCAGTTTTAAGAAATTATGAAGATCCGTTTGCTAATAATTTTAAGCCAACTGATTTAGCGCAAGATATTATTGATAATTTTGATAAATTTTCTAAAGAAGAGTTAGCAAAAAAACAAACTAATGTTGCTATAGCAGGGCGCATAATGTTAAGACGTATTATGGGAAAAGCCAGTTTTATTCATTTACAAGATGTTAGTGGACAAATACAGCTTTTTATTACTAAAGATG
>CAKMYR010000113.1 GCA_929200175.1 uncultured Gammaproteobacteria bacterium | reverse complement strand
AACACTATTTATCTGAAGGCTGGGAAATAAACAAGGAGCTAAAAACAAAAACAAGGCTAACCAAACAAAAAAAACACTCTCATGTTTTTGAAGATGACATATGGTGTCAATTTTATGATTTAGGTTACAGGTATTTAAACTTTGATAATACTTTTGTTTTGCCTTTTGGTAAGGACAAAAAGGACACAAAACAAATAGATATTATTGCTATTGACGATGATACGGTTTTTATTGTTGAATGTAAATCTAGCGAAAAATCAAAAAAGGCTCCCCCTTATAAAGATGAATTTGACTTGCTTAGACTAAGACTAAATGGTTTCAAAAAATCAATAGAGCAAATATTAAGTAGAAGAGTAAAAATCAAATATATTTTTGCTACAAGAAATCTCAGAATGAACTCAGATAGCGAAGATTTAGAGCGCCTTAAAGAGACTAGATGTTTTTATTACAATGATAATACATATTTATATATTCAAAACTTAATTAAAAATTATAAAAAAGCAGCTAAATATCAATTTTTAGGATTGGTTTTCAAAAATGAAAAAATTAATGATAATAAGACAGAAGTGCCTGCTATTGAAGGAGATATGGGGGGTAAAAAATACTATATGTTCTCTATAGAGCCAATTTTATTATTAAAGATCGGATTTGTGCTACATAGAACAAAAGCCAACGAATCAGAATTTCCAACATATCAAAGACTTCTGGTTCCCAGCAGGCTAAAGGGTATTACAGGTTTTATTGATGAAGGGGGTTATTTTCCAAATTCTATTATTGTTAATTTTAAACAAACAAAACAAACCAAATTAAATTTTGAATTTTCTAAAAGAGTTGAATCTTCTTCTTCAAAGCTAGGTACTTTAAAAATTCCAAACGCTTATGCAATCGCTTATATTATTGATGGACAACATAGGTTATATGGTTATGCAAATTCTAAGTATTTAGAAAGTAATACTATCCCAGTGGTTGCTTTCTATGGACTTGAATCTATTGAACAACTCAGATTATTTATGGACATAAACGAAAACCAAAAGGCTGTTAGTGCCAACTTAAGACTTGATTTAAATGAAGATTTATTGTGGGATTCTAATATTGCTGCGTCTAGATTAAAGGCTTTAAGATCATCAATCATTAAGGGAGTGGCTAACTCTCAAAATAGTGCTTTATTTGGAAAAATATCAGTAGGAGAAGAAAGATCCAAACTGAGCTTTAAACCTTTTGATACGGCATTGACAAGATCTGGACTGCTTCCTATTGCACGAGGAAAACAGTATCAAGAAGAAACTATTTCTGCGTCTTTATACGATACTGGCAATGATGATCATAATAGAGAAATGGAAAAAAGCAAGAAGCAAATTGTTTCATTCATAAATTTATGTTATGGCTTTGTGGAGAATAAGTATTATGAAATTTTTGATAAAGAGAAATACTTTATTGTCTCAGATCGTGGCACCTATGCGTTCATTATGTTAATTGGCAGTTTAAATAGCTTTTTAACAGAACATAAAAAATTAACTAAAAAATCAACCCCAAATGATAGGTTTGCTGAAATAGAAAAATATCTAGTTGTTTTGCTTGACAAAATTAATACATTGACAGAAGATGATAAGAATAAATACCTATCTTTACTTGGGGCAGGCGCTGATGTTAAGTGGTTTCGTTTTTTTCAATCAATTGTAAATGAAAAATTTCTAGAATATAACCCGCCTGATTTAATAGACTGGAAAGAAAGGCTAGATGAGAGTGTGCAAAACGAAGGTAGAAAATATGGTGAAGGCATTGAAAGGCACATGAAGAACACAATACTTAATAATTTAAAGACATTATATGGAGACAATTGGGAGTTAGAAATAGCTAGCATAAAAAGAGAGTGTAGCGATCGTGCATCAAAAGAGCAAGAAAAACAGTATAAGGATGGTCTAGGTTCCGATGAGATTGATTGGAAAGAAATGTTTAATATTAATGACTATAAAAACATTATAGATAAACACTGGTCAAAAACACCCGAAACAAAAACAGATGGCTTCAGGCCATTTCAGGAAATATTTTCTATTGATATAAAACTGGGATTCAATAGTAAAGCAGAAAAAATAAAGTGGATTTCAAAATTTAATAAATATAGAAACCTTTGGGCGCATGCAGGAACTAAAGAAAAACGACTAAATAAAGAAGAGGTTGAATTTCTTAAAAATATTTATAATCATTTTCAACTTGAAAAATGAGAAAACTGGTTGTTTACGGCGATATTCATGGCTGTTATTATGAGTTGATTGAATTACGAAAAAAGATAAGTCCAAAAAAAAACGATATAGAGGTTTGTGTAGGTGATGTTATTACTCGCGGAAAAAACTCTATTGAAGTACTCAGATATCTGCAAGATAATAATATTAAATCTGTTTTAGGAAACCATGAAGATAAAATTATTCGCTACCTTCAACACCAAAAAATCGGCAAACAAAACCCAGTCATATTAGATGATGATGAGAAGAATATTGTTACAAATTTAAGCGCTTTAGATACAAGTTATCTGCAGAATATGCCTTTATTTATGCAATTTGGCAAAATTACTATCTTGCATGGTGGTCTGCAAAACCATCAAAGCTTAGAAAAGACGAATAAAAGAGATAAATCAAAAATTCTTAGGTTGCGTTTTCTAGACAATAAACATAATTTTGTCAGCTATGGAAAAGAAAATAAAAACTCAACTTTTTGGGCAGATGTATATGATGGCAATCAGGGATTTGTAGTTTATGGACATCAACGATTTGACAAAGTAAAGATTAATCCACATGCTCTTGGTATTGATACAAGTTGTGTTTATGGCGGCAGTTTAAGTGCTGCAATTTTTGAAAATATTAACAGTGAAGATTTCTTTATTGAAAGCATTAATGCCAATACGTAACAAAAAACATCATACAGACCACATACCATATAAAAAAAACAATAGCGTTCAATACATAAAGAAATTTTAATTGGTATTTTTTTAGTTAATTTTTTTAGATAAACAAAGAAATAAACCGCTCTAATAATGAGTAAGATTAAAAAAAATAATCAAGTCTTGCTTTTTTAACATTATAATCAACCAATGGATCCTTTAACTCAAGGCACAATCGGGGCGGTTGCTGCTAATAATTTAACTAAGAGTAAAATTATTGTTGCTAGTATTTTTGGGTTTTTGTCGGGTATGGCGCCGGATTTGGATGTCTTGATTCGTTCTGATGTAGATCCTTTGTTGTTTCTTGAATATCATCGCCAATTTACTCATTCTTTATTTTTTATACCGATAGGTGGGACGATTTGTGCTTTGTTTTTTTATTTTTTAACGCCTAAAAAATGGCGAATTTCTTTTAAACAGACTTGGTTATTTTGCACAGCAGGCTATGCAACTCATGGCTTATTAGATAGTGCGACTTCTTATGGTACTTATTTATTTTGGCCATTTAGTTATGAGCGTGTCTCTTGGGATTTGATTTCTATTATTGATCCTTTGTTTACTTTGCCGATATTAACTCTGATTATTCTTAGCATGAAAACCAAAAAATTAGTTTATGGCAAAGTTGCTCTTTTATGGGTAGTTTTATATATGGGATTTGCTTTTACTCAAAAACAACGCGCCATAAATACTGGCATCGAATTAGCTCTATCACGAGGACATCAAGTTGATAGAATTGAAGTTAAACCAGGATTTGGCAATTTGCTAATATGGAAACTAATTTATGAATTTGATGATAAATTTTATATTGATGGCATTAGAACAGGCGTTGATGTTTACATCTACCCCGGTACATCTATTGCAAAATTAAATACAGACAATGATTTTCCTTGGCTTGATGATAGCTCCCAACAAGCAAAGGATATTATTAGATTTAGCAAATTTTCCCAAGGGTTTGTATCACTACATCCCAATAACCCTAATATAATTGTTGATATGCGCTATTCCTTAATCCCTAATAAAATTCAGCCAATGTGGATGATTGAGCTTGATAAAACAAAAAGTAAAACAGAACATGCCAGATACGAGCATGATGTAAAAAGCATTAGAGCTAGCAGTAAATTATTCTTTGGTATGTTATTAGGCAAAATATAGGCTTGTCAAATCATAAAATAAAACAAAATCAGTTGTTGATAAAACCTTTTAAAACAGTAAGG
>CAKMYR010000112.1 GCA_929200175.1 uncultured Gammaproteobacteria bacterium | reverse complement strand
GAAAATTTAAATTTAAAAAAAATTTTTAATCTTAAAGGAGCTAAGGGGCAAAGAGGAAAACCATTAAAAAAAATAATTAATAATAATTTTGAATTATTTACAGACTTTTTCCCTGTATTATTTCTAACTCCAGAGGTTGCTTGTACATTGTTGCCTCTTGAAAAAAATCTCTTTGATTTGGTTATTTTTGATGAAGCGAGTCAATTAAGAATAGAGGAAACCTATCCTAGTTATATTAGAGGTAAACATAAAATAATTTCAGGAGATGATCAACAAATGCCTCCTAGTTCCTATTTTGCAAAAGAAGTAGAATTAGATTATGGAGAAGATGAAGAAAAAGAAGAATCAATAGAATCTGCAAATGAGGAATCTTTATTAAGCTTTGCTTTAAATTTAAGTAGTTCTAATGAAAAATATTTAGACTATCATTATCGCTCTGAACATCCAGCACTTATCGAGTTTTCTAATAAAGCTTTTTATAAGTCTCGTTTAATTTCAATGCCCAATAAAAATCAATATGTTCCTTTTAAATTTGTTGAAGTCAATGGTTTATATCAAAATAGAACTAATGAAAAAGAGGCAAAAGAAGTTGTTGAGCAAATTAAACAAATTTTTATAGATGAGAATAAGATTCCTCCTAGTATTGGAATAGCAACTTTTAATGTTGATCAAAGAGATCTTATAAAAGAAATTATAAGAGAAGATTTGGATGATGAAACTTTAATAAAGTTAGATAAATCTAATTATTTTGTTAAAAATCTTGAAAATATTCAAGGAGATGAAAGGGATATTATTATTATATCTACAACATTTGGTAATAATGTAGAAGGAAAATTTAGACAAAATTTTGGCGGAATTTCTAATAAACAAAATGGATATAGATTATTAAATGTTCTCATTACTAGAGCAAAAAGAAAAGTCATTTTATTAAATTCAATTCCCAAGGGGTATTATGAAGATTATCAAAATCATTTAGATAAATTAGGAAAAACTAGTGGGCGCGCTTTATTTTATGCTTATATTTCTTATGTAAAAGCTATATATGAAAATAGAGATGAAGAAAAAGATAGAATATTAGAAAAGATTTCTGATGAAGATATAAATAGATATTCTAATAACAAATCAGAATTAACAGAATCTCCATTTGAAGAAGAAGTATTAGAGCATTTAGTGGATAAAATACCTACAGATAGGATTGAGCTACAATATAAAGTTGGAGGATTTAGAATAGATATGGTTATTAAGGATGAAAAAGGAAATCCTAGAATAGCTATAGAATGCGATGGAGCTACCTACCATTCCGGAGAATTAGCAGTTCAAGAAGATTTATATAGACAAACTATAATAGAAGAAAAAACTAACTTGATATTTTATAGAATATTCTCAACCAAATGGTGGCAAGATACAAGAAGAGAAAGTAAAAAATTAATTGATTTTGTGAATAATAAAATATAAGTCTTCTAAAAATACCCTTATTCCCTCCCAAATTTTAAACTTTATAAGATTAAATTGGCGGAAGGAGTGGGATTTGAACCCACGGTACTGAAAAAGTACACACGCTTTCCAAGCGTGCTCATTCGACCACTCTGACATCCTTCCTTGTAGTAATATTAGTTATTTAGCTAATTTTCATTCCCGGTTTAGCATTAGAATCAGTGGATAGTATATATAATGATTCTTGGTCACAGGCTGCTAGTACCATGCCTTCGGATACGCCAAAACGCATTTTTCTTGGCTTTAAATTGGCTACTACGACTGTAAGCCGCCCTACTAAATCTTCTGGTTTATAATTAGCTTTAATGCCAGCAAAAATATTTCTAGGATCTTGCTCGCCTATATCTACTTTTAATTGTAATAATTTATCTGAATTTTCTACTTCTTTGGCATCAATTATTTTAGCTATTCGTAAATCAACTTTTGCAAATTCATTAATATCAATCATTTTATTTTCCTGTTGTTTTTGATTTTTTACATTAGTTATCATTTTTTCTATTTGTTCATCTTGAATTCTGGTCATAAGTGGTTTAAATTTATTAATTTTATGTTCGCTAAGTGGGTTTTCAATTGCTAATAAAGATAGTTCGTTAAGATTTAAAAAATCTTTTGCTTTATTGGCTGTAATTGGTAGTACTGGAGCTAGATATGTTATTAGTACTCTAAATAGATTGATTGCTAAAGAGCATACTTTATGTAGCTCTAAATTTTTATTTTCTTTAGCTAATTCCCAAGGTTTTTCATTATCAATATATTGATTAGCTTTATCGGCTAAAGCCATAATTTCACGCATTGCTTGAGCATAGTTACGATTTTCATAAAGTTTAGTTATTAATTGTTTTTGTTGAATAAAACTTTGGTATAAATCATTTTTTTGATGAGTTGCTAATAATTTATCAAATCTTTTATTAATAAATCCAGAGCTACGAGATGCTATATTAATTAATTTACCAATTAAATCTGAATTTATTCTTTCTTTAAAATCTTTTAAATTAAGGTTTATATCTTCTATTTTATTAGATAATTTATAAGCATAATAATAACGCAAATATTCTGGATTTAGATTATCTAGATAAGTTCTAGCTTTAATAAAAGTGCCTCTTGATTTACTCATTTTTTTGCCATCAACTGTTAAAAAGCCATGGGCAAAAATAGCTGTTGGAGTTCTATAATTAGCTCCCATTAAAATAGCTGGCCAAAATAAAGAATGAAAGTATATTATGTCTTTACCTATGAAATGATATAGTTCTGTCTTTGAATTTTTATCAAAATATTCAGAAAAATCTATTTTTTTTTCATCACATAATTTTTTAAAACTAGCTATATATCCTATAGGAGCATCTAGCCATACATAAAGATATTTATTTTTAACTCCTGGAATTTGAAAACCAAAATAAGGAGCATCACGAGAAATATCCCATTGTTTTAATCCTTGCTCAAACCATTCATTTAATTTATTATTAATTTGTTCTTGTAAACTACCAGAGCTAATCCAATCTTTTATTTTGCTTTCAAATTGCGGTAAATCAAAAAAATAATGCTCTGAATCTTTAGTGATTGGAGTTTTATTAGAAATCATTGATCTAGGATTTTTTAAATCTGTTGGCTCATAGGTAGCGCCACAAACTTCACAATTGTCTCCATATTGATCAAGGGCAGAGCAATTTGGACATTCGCCTTTAATCATTCTATCTGGTAAAAACATATTTTTTTCACTATCAAAAGCTTGTGATATAACCTTAGTTTTAATAAAGCCAGCTTTATTTAATTTATGATAAATATCATAAGATATAGCTTTATTTTCACAAGAGTGAGTTGAATAATATTTACTAAAATCAATGGCAAAGTCATTAAAATCAGCTTGATGAGACTTGCTTACATTTTCAATTAATTGCTCTGGAGTAATGCCTAATTCTTGAGCTTTTAACATAATTGGAGTGCCATGGGCATCATCGGCACAAACATAGTAACATTCGTTGCCCATCATTTTTTGAAATCTAACCCAAATATCAGTTTGAATGTACTCAATTAAATGCCCTATATGAATTTCGCCATTTGCATAAGGCAATGCAGAAGTAACTAAAATTTTTCTTTTTTGCATGTTATTATTTAATGAGTAATAGATTTTAATATTTTACCAATCAAAATTAGCAAATAAATTTTAGTTATAATTTAAATAAATTTGATTTTTAATTAATAAAATAATAAAAGTAAAGTATATATAATTGTAAAATATTTTAATTTATTTCACAGTATGAATATATGACAATTTTAGATAAAAATAAAATAGAAAATCTTTTAAAGAATGTAACTGATAAGTATCTTGAGAAGGATATTGTAAGTTCTGGGGCTGTAGAAAATATTGATATTAATAATGACCAAGTTATTATCAATATCTTACTTATGTATCCTGCTAAAAGCTATCATCAAATCTTAACTGATGAAATTATAAATGTATTAAATAAATCAGGATTTAAAAATGTTAAAGTAAATATTAGAACTAAAATTGTGCAATATTCAACCCAAAAAGAAGTTAATGCCCTACCCGGGGTTAAAAATACTATCGCGATAGCATCAGGCAAAGGCGGAGTTGGGAAATCTACTACAGCAGTTAATATAGCTTTAGCCTTACAAGCAGAAGGAGCTAAAATAGCTATTTTAGATGCTGATATTTATGGACCATCGCAGC
>CAKMYR010000111.1 GCA_929200175.1 uncultured Gammaproteobacteria bacterium | reverse complement strand
ATAATTATAATACAACCAAATAAATATTTATAGTTTTCTTGCATAGTATAGTCCTTTTATTATTACCTAATAGTTACAGGTAAAATTTAAACATATTATTATTATATCGTATTTTTTTGATTATGTAAAATAATTATTAAATAAATTTTGTTACTAAATATTAATGTTATAGCAATAGTATAATTACAAAATTAACATTTTTCAAAATTTTATTTAAAAATACAGCTAAATTAATTATTGATATATACTGCTATAATTGTCTGTAATTTATGGCAATAGTATAATTGCAAAATGTATCTAATTACGATTTTTTAAAACATTTCAACAACATAACGACATAGTTGCTCGTACTATTGGGTGTAAAAGCAGTGTACTATACTGATAAACACCAATAAAGGTGTCGCTATACAGCATCGCTATATAGCAAAAGCATGTATTTTTTGACATTGTAATATAAAACTGTAATTGGATACATTTTGTAATTATATTATTACTTTATTATTTATTATTAATTATTTAATTACTAATATATAATAAATATAATAATAAGTAAGTAATAACACGGACTACTATTAGGTAGTATATTAATAAATTAACATTCTTTTTTAGTTATAGTTTTTATTTGAAAATATATTTACATAATCAAAAAAATATGATATAATATAATCATATAATTCAGATTGGATTATATACTAATTAATAACAGTTATTAATTAGTTTTTTTAACCTTAATAGGAGCTTTATATGACTATAAAGAAAATGTATGTTGATTTAGTTAACTTACTAGAAGAAAATGCAGATAAGAAAATTAAAACTGTATTATCTCAAGTATATGAACTAACATCAGCCAAAACAACTCGCGAAGCAGGTGCTACTTTCTTGAAAGATGCAGAAGGTAATACTGTTGCGATTAAATGTTATTACTATAAAAGATGGATGCCTCTAGTAGGTCCTGACTCAGTTGAATTTGGTTCTAAAAAATCAACAGCGACAGGATATAATACTATGTGCAAAGAAGGCGTTAGTTTATGGACTAAACAGAATGGCTTACTTAAAAAAGGTCATTCTAGTCTGTTAGACAGACTTGAAGCTGGCGAAATAACAGTTAATGATTTAGCCTCTGAGAAACAAAAGATTGAAGATGCTAGAAAACATATTGAGTCAACTGACAAAGGCTTTGATAGTAAAGAAGATTTACTATCTTATCTTCAAGACAACAATATAACTGTTGCTGAGTAACAGTTTTAATATACTAACTACTGAGGTAAAACTTAGTAGTTAGTACTTATATAAGCCAATACAGTATTGCTGAGTCCGCGGATATTGATGCGGAAGTCTACTTATTAGCAATGTAGTGGTCTTCTGTATTAATTTCATTTACTAATTAGTAGTTAGTATAAATTATTTATCTATTAGTTATCTTAGACATAAGTCTACTTATTAGTAATGTAGTGGTCTTCTGTATTACAGTCTAAACTAACAACTATTTTAGTAGATATATTAATTTTATTTTCTGTATTAATTTCATTTACTTATTAGTAATCTTAAAAATCATGCAGGGCATACGTATCGATATCCGCCTCAGCAATACCGTATTGAGTAACTACTAATTAATTTCTAATTAGTAGTTACTATAAATTATTACTTAATAGTTATTTTTGATATTTCATAGTTAAGTTTAACATAGTAGCAATTTGTTTAAAGTTAAGCACAGGATATTCATGATGCTCATTTCTAACGCTTATATTAACAACTATTCTAGTAGATATATAAATATTATCCTCAATATTTATTTTATTTTCTATAATAGGTACTACTAAAGTGCCTTTTTCTTTTTCATATAATGCTACTTTAGTACGTTTATAATATTCTTGCATTATTATATTATTTTCTATTGTGACTATTTTTATCATTTTATTTACCTCTTTAGTTATTTTAATGTTAAATTTAATTTATTAGCAATAGCTTTAAAGTCAAGAATGTCAAATTCATCATCTTTTAGGCCATCATTTGTAGTAACAACTATCTTAGTTGATGCATTAGTATTATCTTTAGTATTAATATCAATTAATACAGTAGGAACTACCATAGTATCTTCTTCATATAAAGCTACTTTAGTATGCTCACAATGTTCTAATATTAGTTCATCATTTTTTAGTATAATTACTTTTATCATTTTACTTACCTCTTTTTAAGTTTACTAATTAGTATAACTAATTAGCTGTATAACACAATTATTATACAGCTATATTATAACATATAATTTTAAATTTTTAAAATTATTTTTTAAATAAATTTTACTACTAAATAGCATTACTATCTAGTTAGATAATTTATTTTAAAAATAATTAAAATTTAAAATAAAAGTATGTTATAATATTAAAAGATATAAAAATATCTTCTAGCAGCAATTTTGTTGCTAGATTAACTAAAGAGGTAATAAAATGATTAGAATAAAACTTATGAATAAAGATAAATTAGAATGTTTTAAGAATATAACTAATGATTATGAGCTACTTGATGGCAATGAAATTGTGCCTATTGATTTAGTTATAGATTGTAGTAAAAATGCAATTAAAGTATGTTTTAAAGTAAAGCTTAATAAGAAAAAAGATAATAAAGATGATACTTATTATCATAATATTAGTTTTTTATACGCTGATTGTGCTAAATATCTTAATATTAAAGCTATGAAAGCTATAGATATAAATAAAATTTATAAAGAAGATTAAAAATAAATTTTGCTACTAAATAGTAATGCTGTTGAGCGATATAATTTATTTTAAAAATAATTAAAATTTAAAATAAAAGTATGTTATAATATTAAAAGATATAAAAATATCTTCTAGCAGCAATTTTGTTGCTAGATTAACTAAAGAGGTAATAAAATGATTGAAATAAAACATATAAGAAACAAAAAGTTAGATTTTACTAAAATTATGCACACTGACTATGAATTACTTAATGGTTGTGAACTTGTGCATATTAATGCAACTGTAGATTATAGTTCTTCTACTATTAAAGTATTATTTAAAGTAGAAATAGAAACAGCTGACAATAAAGATAATGTTTATGAATGTCAAGATAAGTTTGACTATCTTGATTGTGCTAGATATTTAAATCTTAGAGTAGTTAAAGATATAGATATAACTGAATAGTTAAATTATATATTTATCTTATTTAGTAATACTAGATAAGATAAGCCAATACAGTATTGCTAAGCCAGCGGATATTAATGCAGAAGTCTACTTATTAGCAATCTTAAAAATCATGCAGGGCGTACGTACCGATATCCGCCCAGCAATACCGTATTGAGTAACTACTAATTAATTTCTAATTAGTAGTTATTATAAATTATTTACTTAATAGTTATTTTAGTAATAAGTCTAGTTCTTTAGCAATGTATTCAAAATCAACTATGTTGAAATCAAATTCATGATCTTCTTTATTAGGGTCTAAACTAACAACTATTTTAGTAGCTATATTAACTCTACTTTCTGTATTTATTTCATTTACTATAGTAGGAACTACCATAGTATCTTCTTTATACAAAGCTACTATAGTATGTTCATAATATTCAGTTATTACTTCATCATTACTAATTAATGTTATTCTAATCATTTTATTTACCTCTTTAGTTATTATATAGCAGGATTGCTGCATAATTTATATAATCTTTTAAAATTATATAAATATATTATACTATAATTATATACTGTTTTTCTTTTCACAAGAGCTGTAGCATTTCATCCAGAAGGACAATGTCTGTTCAGTGGATCCAACGATTCGCTAAAGGTTCGTAATTCGATAAATCCACTCCTGAGATTGAATGGTCAGTTGATGAATTGCAAAGCATTCAGGGAAATTGTTTGCAATTTTTGTCAAAGAATGCATTTGAAATGCAACTAGGGTGTACTTTAGATTGTGTCTGAAATGCGTTTGATTGAACACAGTGTTTTATTTATATTTCCAATATCGTTTTCTAGCTGTACGGTTGGGAACCCATGCGTTGTTTTGATAGCTTTTCAGTGGGATGGGGCAAAGTTTCTGATATGGTTGTTGCTTCTGAGAAACTGGTACGTTGCTTTTTTTTATATATTTTTAAACCTTCTGACTGTTAGCGTGTCTTAGACTATATTTTGTTTCGCAGGTTGCTGCATCTTTCTTTCAAACGAACGCATCGATATGG
>CAKMYR010000110.1 GCA_929200175.1 uncultured Gammaproteobacteria bacterium | reverse complement strand
GTGCTATGCTTTATGGCAGCTTAGACTCTCATGGCATTATTAATGATGGCAAAATACTTTCTTCTGTAACCGATTTTATCGAAAAAAATCGTGATAAATTGAATATTCCCAATCTTACTGATGAACGCTATCAAGAAATTTTAAAAATTCTTGCTGATAACCGTAATGCAATAAAAGATGGCAACAAAAAAACCAAGAAAGTAAAAATCCGCGAAAATAAATGGCAGACCTTTAAAGTACTTTGGGAAACTATCAATAAAAACTCTAAAATAGTTTATAGAAATATAGAAGAAAAAGATATTATCCAAAATGTTTCTGAAGTTTTTAATAAAGAAAAAATTCCAACGATTAAAAATAAAATTTACACTCAAAAATATAACGCCCAAAATGATGAAATAGAAAATTTAGAGGAAATCACTCAAGGGGAAACGCATTTTTTTCAAACACAAAAATTTGATGAATGGATTAATTTTTTTGTCAAAGAGCAAAAATTTTCTTTTCCTTTTATGCTCAAACTTCTCAACAACATTGATAAACAAAAAATTAAAAATAATCCCCAAAAAGCTAAAGAGAGATTATTAGAAATATTAAAAGAGACTATTCACGGCTCTTTATTAACTTGTGTTGATTATCAGTTTTTGGAAACTTCTATTTATCCCAATAAACTACAAAACGGCAAAGGGCAAAAAAAACAAGAAATTGCTTATGGAATTTTAGGGAAGGATTATATGGAAAAGAAAGTACCAGAAAATTTACTTTATGATACGATTTGCTTTGATTCCATTATTGAAAAAGAAATCCAACTAAATGATCCGCAAAGTTTTGATAATAACAAAGTAACTGTTTTTGCTAAACTTCCAAAAATATCTATTCCAACCCCTTACAAAAACTATAACCCTGATTTTGCGTATTTGATTGAGAAACCAAATGGCAAAAAATTATTTTTAGTCGTGGAAACAAAAGGCTATGAAAGTGAGGCATATATCCCAGCAGAAGAACAGCAAAAAATAAAATATGCAAAAAAGTTTTTTAAAGCACTACAAAAACAATTACCAACAATTGAAATTCAATATAAAACTAGAATCAACGCTCAAAGCTTGAGTGATATATTACAAAATAATTAAAAAAAATGGCAACAAAAAACCTAACAAGTAAAGACCAACTAACTGAGTTTTTACTATATACCGCCCCAAGTGGTGAGATAAAAATAGAGGTTTTTTTGCATGATGAAAATATTTGGCTGACACAAAAAAAGATGGCAGAGTTATTTAAATGCTCAAGTGATAATATTTCTCTCCACTTAAAAAATATATTTTTATCTGAAGAATTATTAGAAAAATCAGTTACCGAGGAATACTCGGCAACTGCAAGTGATGGAAAAAATTATAAAACAAAGTTTTATAATCTTGATGCAATTATTTCCGTCGGTTATCGTGTCAATTCTGCACAAGCTACACAATTTCGCATTTGGGCAACCAAAACTCTAAAAGAATATATTATCAAAGGTTTTGCCATGGACGACCAGCGTCTTAAAAACGGACAATATTTTGGGAAAGACTATTTTCAAGAGTTATTAGAAAGAGTTCGTTCTATCCGCGCCAGTGAAAGAAGAATTTATTTACAAATTACTGATATTTTCGCAGAATGTAGTATCGATTATGATAAAAATTCTTCAATAACTAAAGGCTTTTTTGCTTCGGTACAAAACAAATTTCACTATGCTATAACTGGAAAAACAGCTGCAGAAATTATTGATAAAAAAGTTGATATCGGTAAACCAAAAATGGGCTTAACGACTTGGGAAAATGCTCCTAAAGGAAGAATTTTGAAATCTGATACCATAATTGCTAAAAATTATCTAAACGAAAAAGAAATCAAAAAATTAGAACGAACCATCTCTTCTTATTTTGATTATATTGAAAACCAAATTGAGCAACGACAAGAATTTACCATGCAGTCATTATCAAATTCCGTGAGCAAATTTTTAGAATTTAATAATTTTCAAATCCTTGATAGATATGGCAATATTACAATGAATGAGGCAAAACAAAAAGCTTATAAGACATATGATGAATTTAATAAAACCCAAAAAATTGATTCTGATTTTGAACAGCACCTTAAAAAAATTAACCCTAAAAATAAATTATGATAAATAAAAAACAAGTAAAAAAACAAGGTATTAAAACCATTGAAAGTAATAATACTATTAGCGAACAAAAAAATGCAAAATTAGAAGCTTTGAAAAAGCTTATTCCAAACTTAGTTAACGCAGATAATCAAATTAATACTCAAGCCTTAAATGATTTTATAGATATTACCAACACCACCAGCAACAATAAAGGATATGAACTCACCTTTGCTGGTAAAAGCATTGCCCGTGCCAAGGCTGACATTGAAACCACTAAAGAATTAAAAGTAGAAGAAAAGCAAAGTAAAAATTTTGATACTACCGAAAATGTAGTTATTCGCGGTGATAATTTAGATGTTTTAAAAATTCTCAAACAAAACTACTTTGAGAAAATCAAGATGATATATATTGATCCGCCTTATAATACCAAAAGCGAAAATTTTATTTATAACGATAATTTCAAACAAAGCGAACAAGCACTCATTGAAAACTTAGGTTTAGGCGAAGAAACCAGCAACTTTTTACATAATGTTTATGGCACAAGAAGTCATAGTGGTTGGCTGGCTTTTATGTATCCGCGATTGAAACTTGCTCGCGACTTACTTAAAGAAGACGGCGTTATTTTTATCAGTATTGATGATAACGAACAAGCGAATTTAAAAATCATGTGTGATGAGATTTTTGGGGATGAGAATTTAATTAGCATATTGAAAATACAAGTCAGGTATGATAATAAATCTTTAAATGAAAAGAAAGATTTTCAGGAAGTGCAAGAATATGTTTTTATGTACGGCAAAAATTCAACACAGTGTGAATTTAATAAGCCAACAGAGGAATATTCTTTGAATAATTTTGAGTTTGGTATTGAACATAATAAAGTACCTACAAAAACTATTGTAAAAAATGGTAGAAAAATGGATATTTGGTTAAAAAATGACTTTTTAATTAAAAAAGTAAAAAATCCATCAGAAAAATACTTTAAAAAAACTTGGATAACTGGAAGTATCTATAGTAATACTGGACATGGTGCAATGTATAAGAAAATGATTGAAGATAGAATAAAAGAAGATGATTATAACTGTTTATACAGAATATACGGGATAGGAGAAGATGGTCTTGGGTATAGATATTACGCAAATCCTAAGGAAAAAAAATACAACAAAGGCAAAATGTACACCAAAATACCTTTAAATAAGTTAGATGATATTAAACAAGGTAAGTCTGTACAAAAAGAAAATCCAATAATAGGTTATAGCGATTTTAGTGCTGATTTTGGAAACATAAGACACGAAGGAGGCATTAATTTTAACAGTGGGAAAAAGCCAGTAAAAATGTTGCAGCAATTTATTCAATATCAAAAAAATAAAAACGACATTGTTTTAGACTTTTTCGCTGGAAGTGGTACTACTGGTGATGCCGTAATGCAGCTGAATAGAGAAGATGACGGGAATAGAAAATTTGTTTTGGTGCAATGGGACGAGCAAATAAAAAAAGATACAGAGGCCTATAAATTTTGTACCGAAAATAATTTTGAGCCTATTATCTCATCTATCACCATTGAGCGCCTAAACCGAGCAGGTGAGAAAATAAAAACTGAATGGGAAGCAGAAAATAAAAAACAACAAAATTTCCTAATTAAAGAAGAAGTGAAACCTTTGCCTGATATTGGCTATAAAGTCTATTCTCTTACCGAAAAACCAAAATTAATAGAAGAAAATAAAAATCAAATAGACGCGTTTACATTAATAAATAAAAGAAAAAATACTACTGATACTTTAATAAATATGCTTTGTGCCACCTGTAAACCTTTGCATACTAAAATAGCAGAAATCATCAAAGATAAACTCTATCTTGCAGATGGTGAGCTTTATGTAATCGCAAACATTGACAGCTCAAAACTTGAAAAAAAAGAATACAAAGATATAAAAATTAATATTGATGGCTATAGTGATATATCATTAGAAAACTGGCTTAATTTGGATATTATCAATAAAGAGAATATAAGTGTAATTTATTAAAAAAACTAATAAATTTATTTGAACTTAAAAACTATATTTGATTGGCTAAATCAAATTTTCCCAAGTTATATTACTTT
>CAKMYR010000109.1 GCA_929200175.1 uncultured Gammaproteobacteria bacterium | reverse complement strand
GTATACCCCTACCATACAACCATAATACCCCTGTTTTTTAACATAACGACATGGATAGTTTTATAAATAAGTATTGTTTTTATTATTTATGGATTTCAATAAAATCTATCAAGAACAAACAGATTTTCAGTATAAATATACTGATAAATTTAGTCAAATAAAGGCTGATCCAAAGTTAAAACAAGATTATATAAATCAACAATTTTTAGCTTTAATGGATGAGATATCAGAAGCATTAAGAGAAACAAGATGGAAAGATAAAGATATAAATATACATGGATGGAAAAAACAAACATTCAACACAAAAGAATTTAAATTAGAACTAATAGATATATTTAAATTTCTAATGAACTTATTTATCGTTACAGGAACAACAGCTAATGAGATAGAAGAATTATTTTATAATAAGACAAAAGAGGTACATAATAGGCCTGAGAGGGCAGAAGAGAGCAAAACCCCCTTCTGTGCTAATAAAAGAGTCTTAAACGAAGGAAAAAAAGACCAAAAAGAGACTAAACTTGAAGAACCTACAATTGAAAACATTAAAGAACTAGCTGCTTTTTTAATAAATGAAGATGAGAAAAAGAAAAAAGCTGAAAAAGAAGCAGATAAAAACGATAGTGATTTTATATCTTCCGACAATCAACTATTAGATATATTATTAATAGACCCAGATATTGTACATAATACAGATATGTTGCATAAATTTATCAATAATCTAAGTTTAAAAGGTCTTAAAAAAGTATTTTTAGCATTAGAGAACGATAAAACTGAAATTAAAGATACAGAAACATATACAAAAATTATAATAGGTTTAATTGATGCTAAAGAAAAAGCAATTGAAGAAGGTCAAAATCCAGATACAGTAAAATTTAAACATGCTACTATGTCAGATGCAATGTCTCATTTCAAAGAAAATCCAGAAGACAAAATAATAAATATACTAAAATGAAAAAAATGAAAGAAATAAAAAAAAATACACACAAAGTTAAAGAGCAATTATTTGAAATGTTTAACGCAATAGGAAATCACATACATTCAAAAGATGGTTATAAAGAAATACCTCAATTAATTAAAATGATTAAATCAAGTTATAATGAGAATTATGAAGATATGTCTAAAAATCCAACTAGTATTGCAATTAAAACCAGTGCTGCAGTAATAACAATTAATATAATAAATAAAATATATGAATATCTAAAACAACATCCAAATTATGTTATGGTAAGTATGAGTTTAGAAAGTAAAATTTTAATATTTCATTTTGAAGATAGAGAAACAAAAAAACCTGTAGCAACAAAAGAATATATAATTGAAGATGCTTTATTTGATGAAGCAAAAGATGTGATTATTGCTGGAGGTTTTTAAAATGACACCTCCACCAGTTAAATATCAAATTATATTAGAAGGAGTTGATTGTGTAGGCAAAACTAGCATTTTAAATAAACTAAAAGATGTTTACGAAAATGCTATAATAATTAAACAAAATAGACCATTTGAAACAAAAATAAATGTATTAGATAATATACAAGAAGATGCAAAAACATTATATAAATATAGAATATTAAAGGAAAACAGACCTATATTATATGATAGGATGACAATGACATCTGAATTAGTATATGGAAAATTACTGAGAAAAAATAAAATCATAAATTTGCCTGAAATATTTGATATTACTGATGCAAATTTGTTTAAATCACCAACTAATAAACATTTTAATTCAAAATTAGTAATATTAGTTGATGAACCTAATAATATAATCAAAAGATTTGATAATAAACATATAAAAATAGAAGATATTGCTAACATACAACATGAATATATTAGATTATATTCAGAAGTAAAAAAACAAAGACATAGTGATAAAGTCAAACTATTTAGTTTAATGTCAGAAGAAAAATTCGAAGAATTATATGGTGATTTAAAAATCAAAGATGTAAAATTTACACATAGAAAATTACTAACATTAGATTTGTTAGAAGAAATGAGAGGAAAAAAATACGAGACACAGGAATGGGAGACATATAGGAGTTAAAAATGACAGTAAAAAGTTTTAAAAGCCCCGATGATGAGTTAGAAATTCCAAAAAAAATATTAACATTGGGATACGGATTTCTTGGAAAACAATTTTATATGCGTTTTACGGCAAAGGATTGTCCTGAAGAATTACATATGAATAGAACAGGCAAAACGCTAAAAGTTGTTGTAATTGGAGAACCTTGGGGATGGACTGTATATTGTGAAGATACACATCAAAGTATGACATTTGATGAAGTTGAAACAAATGGCCATAAAGTTTTAGAAGATTATTTGAAAAACATAATTAGTGCATCAGATACAATGTGGAGAAAATATTTGAATTGAAAAATGACAGACGAAATTATTAGACATGGAGCAGCTATAATTGTATCAATAATTATTATATCAACTTTAATAGTTGGTGCAATTTCAATAGGTATAAAAGAAATGTTGTTAGAAATAATAGTTTTATCGATATTTCTACTGATATTAATTAGAACATTGGTAGAATTGAGGATGGTAAAGAGAAATGTCAGATGATAGCGGTAGTGACAGCAGTAGCTATGATAGTGATAGTTCAAGTAGTTCAAGCAGCGATAGTTATGACACTACTAGCAGTAGCTATGATAATGATAGCGATAATTATATGAGCTATAAACAAACAGACATTATTGGCAATGAAAGTCAAAGATTTGATAATGATAATAATGAAGTTATTGACAGAGCACATCAAATGGCTATAATAGCTGAACAAGCAAGACGTAATAGAAAAATTAGAGATGAAATGAGATCGCAAGATGCTCATGAAGACTGGAAACTTGAAATGGCTCAAAACAGAAGAATTGAAGAAATGAAAAGAAACAGATTAGGAATGACAGAATTAGAATATATGTCATATAAACGAGAAGAAGATGAAAAACAAAGAAGAAAAGAGAAAAGAAAACAACAAAAAGAAGACAGAGAATGGAGAAGAGAGAAAAGAGAAGAAAAAAAAAGAATAGTAAAACATGAAGCAAAATTAAGTACAAAAATATTTAGAAAATTGGAGAAATGGTTAAAATGCGAATAGAACAACAAAAATTAGATGAATATATAAGACAACAAAAACTAAAAGAAGAAAGAGAACAAATCGCAATAGATAGACAACATAGATTAGAAGACAAACATGAAGCTGAGAAATTAATACAAGAAAAATTGGAACTACGTATTATGTTAACATTTTTAATTGTTATCATATTTATAGTTATAACATACATAACAAAATGACATCTAAAAATATAATATATAAAGCATCGTATGATGCGAAAAATGATAAAAATGGCAGTAACGGTGAAGTTATTGGATTGCGTAATTTAATTAAATATTATAAAAGCGATTATAGTACGAATATATTTTCAAGCAAAGATAATATATATAATTATACGACTGATATGCTAACAACGATTTGGTATTTTTGTAGTAATGAAGAACTAACAAAAACAGATAAAAATATTGCAAAAATTGCTAGAAGTTTAAAGTCAAGAAAAGAAAAGTATAGACTAATTATTATTAGAACAGATACAAGATGTATAATTCCAAAACAGTTTAAAAAATTAGATTACACTTTATTAGACCAATCAACTCTTCCATCAGTTGCATTATTACTTGGTTCATATTATTGTAAACAACCTTTGATTAAAAGAATGTATTGTGGTGATATAGTGGATCAACATGATTTTGGTCAAACATCACATATATACAATAATATAATTTATGGTGGATCTGAAAGTAGAGGAAAATCAACTAAATTTTTAGAATATGTATGGAGACCAGATGTTAAATTTTATGGAAAATCTGAATCTCTATGTATACCTGATAATAGAGTAGATTATGAAAAGTTTGGAAAAATACTAAATAGTTCTAAATATTCTATTGTCTTTCAAGATGATGAATATTGTAAATTAAATTGGATTACTCCAAGAATATTTGAAACAATTAAACATGATATATTATATTTTGTTGATAGAGATTATTTTGAAGCAATGAAAAGACATAAAGGTGTAAAAAAATTATTTACAAATAAAGAATTTTTCGATTTTGAATATGCTTTCGTTGTTTCTAATTATACATTTATGAATTATAGATATGCTAAATTAGAAGAAGATGATAAAAAATATGTGGAATTATTGACATTACAAAAACAGTTTTTCGAAAGAATAGCTAATGCAGCTTTAAAAGAATTAAAGGAGGTGATAGAAGCTAAAAA
>CAKMYR010000108.1 GCA_929200175.1 uncultured Gammaproteobacteria bacterium | reverse complement strand
CACATGTTGCTATCTCGCGAGACCAGTCATATGCAAAGCCCAGCTGTTTTAATTGCCCTTTCATATATTTAATGTTGTCATAAGTCCATTTTGATGGCATTGTTTTATTTTTAATAGCAGCATTTTCTGCCGGCAAACCAAACGCATCCCACCCCATAGGCTGTAATACATTTTTACCTTTCATTTTATGAAAACGACTAAGCAAATCTCCAATAGAATAGTTTCTAACATGCCCCATATGCAGCCTTCCAGAAGGATAAGGAAACATCGAAAGACAATAATATTTTTCTTTGGATATATCTTTTTTTACCTCAAAAGATTTATTTTTTTCCCAAAATTCTTGAGCTTTTTTTTCTATTTTTTTGTGATTATATTGTTGCATTTTTATTTACTAGTCAAGTTGTCATTAATATCAAGCGTTCCAACCAAATCTTTAATATTATTAATATTATTTTGTTTGAGATATTTACTGATTCCGCTATTAATATCTTTATAAATTAAAGGATTATAAAAAAGAGCAGTGCCAATTCCTATAGCGCTACTTCCTGCAATTATGAACTCAATAGCATCATTTGCATTATTTATTCCTCCTTGTCCAACAATTGGTATTTTAAATTTTTTAGCGACCTGATAAACTTGATGGACCTTTAAGAGCGCTATAGGTTTTATGGCTGGACCTGACAATCCTCCATGGTTATTATAAAGAAGAGGTTTTTTTGTTTTTATATCAATTCCCATTCCCATTACAGTATTTATTACTGCCAATCCATCACTGCCAGCGTCAATGCATTTTTTAGCAGAAAAAGATATATCAGTTTGATTGGGAGAAAGCTTAGTTATAATAGGTTTAGAGGTATTTTTTCTGCAAATATCTACTACTCTATAACTCATATCTGGATCGTTGCCAAAAGTAACGCCGCCTTCTTTTATATTAGGACAAGATATATTAATTTCAATTGCATCAATATCGGTGTAGTCAAATTTTTTAGCAATAGCTCCATATTCTTTAATACTTGAAGCAGAAATATTAATAATAAAATTAGTTGATTGATTTTTTAATTTTGGCAAGATTTTATTAATTACTGAATCTGAGCCTGGGTTTTGTAATCCGATAGAGTTTAGCATTCCACTTGGAGTTTCGCATACTCTGCTAGGCGAATTTCCAAGTCGCTCTTTAAGTGTTGTTCCTTTTAAAAAAACGCCACCAATTTCGTGATTATAAAATCCTTTTATACGGGTATATTCCTCACCAAATCCCACGCATCCAGACAATAGTAAAACCGGAGAATTTAAAGTCAATCCGCACAATTTTGTTTTTATGTTTTGCATAGGCATTATTATACATTTTTGATGTTAAAATTACAGTTTATGCAAGGGCTATTTATAAGTGGTAATGGAACTGATGTTGGCAAAACATTTGTTGCCAAATATTTAATAAAATTACTTAGTAAAGATTATTTTGTTAGGGCTAGAAAGCCCGTTGAAAGCTGTTGTAAAAAAATAGGCAAAGAACTTATACCTAAAGACTCAGTTATATTGAATAAAGCTTGTAAACATCCAGAACCTCTTACTAATGTCTGTAGTTTTAGGTTTGAAGATTGTGTTAGCGGAGAAAAAGCAAGTACTGATAAAAATGTTTTAATAACTTTAAATCAATTAGTATTGGCCTGCCAACCTCCAAACAAAAATGATTTTGTAATAGTTGAAGGTTGTGGCGGAATATGCTCACCAATTGCAAAAAATGTTTTAAATAGTGACTTGATAAAAGAGCTAAAAATACCTTTAGTTTTTGTTGTTAATGATGGTTTAGGCGCGATAAACCAAGCCTTATTATGTTTGCAATTAGCAAAACAGCAAAAACTAAAGGTAAATTCATTAATTTTGAACCAAATTAAATCAAATAAGCTAGAAAATAAAAAGGCAATAGCTAACTATACTAATGTAGATATTCACGAGTTTAGCGTCTCTAAGATTGATGATTTTAAAAGAAATTTTAAAGTTTTATGAAGAAAATGGACTTATATTTCTTTCTTTATCTGTTAGGCTTTTTTCAAATCCTGAAGCTTTAAAAATTCTTTCAGCGTAATCGTATATTGGCTTAGCTTTATTTCCTAGATCTATATCTAGTCTTTTAAGTCTCCATAAAATAGGAGCAAGACAAACGTCAGCCATAGTCATAGTATCGCTTTTAAAGTAAGGCTTATAAGCAAATAAAGGAACAAGATTAATCAATTCACTTTTGAGAATTTTGCGCGCTTCATTAGCTTTTTTGGCCTTTTCTGTTTGAATAATTTTTACTAATTCATACCAAGAATCTTTAGCGTTAGTAAATCTAAAAATAAGCAATCTTTTTTCAGCTTTATCAATAAGGTCTATTGGTAATAAACGAGGGAAAGGAAATCTTTCATCTAAATATTCATAAATTACAGACAATTCATATAAAACTTGCCCTCTATCAAATAAAACAGGAAGGGTTTTGTAAGGATTAAGTATTAAAACTTCTTCAGGCATTTTTTCAGGAACTGTATTTATGATATCAGCTTCTATAAATTTTTCTGCCATAATAAAGCGCACAACATGCGACTTTAGGTCGTCATCATAAGAATAAAGAGTTGTTGATGCTGGGCTAGGTGGTTTTAACATAAAATTATCCTTAAGTTAAAAATAAATTTAAATGTAGCTAAATTATTTTTTTTGTCTCCATTTTCCATACTTAACATCTTTCCAGTATTCCTTTTTTAATAAGTAGGAAAATATTAATAAAACAAACAAAAATCCTAATACATAATAGCCTATTTTAGTTCTTATTATTTTGGCTGGCTCGCCAACATAGTCTAAAAAGTTAGTTATATCTCTAACGTTTTTATCAAATTCTTTTTCTGATTGGCTTAGCCTTAATTCAGATAATACATCAGGCATAGAAGACCCTATTAGTACTTTGTTATTAACTCCAAATGGCCTAGAATCATCTTTGTAAAAACTTTTAAGATAAGTGTAAATATAATCAACACCATTTGATCTTGCTATTAATGATAAATCAGGAGGATTTAACCCGAACCATTTGTTTGCATATTTTTCTAGCATTGGAGATTTTATTGTATCTCCAACTTTTCTATCTCCAAAAAGCAGATTATTTTTTAAGTAGTTGTCATCTATATCTAAATCATTTGCTATAGTGCTGTAGCGAGAAAATTTAATAGAGTGACAGCTAAGACAGTAGCCTGTAAATAATTCAAAGCCATTTTTTAGTGATTGTTTGTCGCCAATATCAGTGTTGGCATTATCTAATTCAACTTTTGATGCAGCTAATATATTAGATGTAGTAAATAGGAAAAATAAGCAACATGTAATAGTTTGAATCTTTTTCATAATTATTATCGTGTTGTTCTTGTTGGTTCTTTTTTATTCTGGCCTTTAGAGCTAAAATACGGCATTAAAATGAAAAAACCAAAATAAGTTATAGTAAAAATCCTTGCTAGTATTACATATAATGCAGTTTCTACCTCCATGCCCATCATATCAGCAGTATACAAGTACCAAGCTGGCGACTCTACAGGCTTCATGCCTAACCATCCTAGCATAATAAAACTAATTACAAAAATAACTAACGCAAGCTTATATTGCCAAGGTCTATAGCGGATTGATTTAACCTTTGATCTATCAAGCCATGGCAAAGCAAATAAAATTAACAATGCGGCAAACATTCCAAAAACTCCAGGGAATTGAGATAAAAATAAAGGAGGTATGGCCCTTAAGATTGAATAAAAAGGAGTTAGATACCAAAGTGGAGCAATATGATCAGGTGTTTGTAAAGGGTTGGCTTCAATAAAGTTTGCGTTTTCAAGAAAGTAGCCGTTTAAAGTTGGGGCAAAAAACACAATCGCAGAAAAGCATATTAAAAATACCACTACCCCAACTATATCTTTAACGCTATAGTAGGGATGAAAAGGAATGCCGTCTTTAGGAATGTTGTTTTCATCTTTGTTGTTTTTAATTTCAATTCCGTCAGGATTGTTTGACCCAACAGCATGCAATGCAACAATATGTAAAAAAACCAATACCACTAAAATCAATGGCAATGCTATTACATGCAATGCAAAAAATCTATTTAATGCGGCATCACCAACAGCAAAATCTCCCAAAATCCATTCAAATAAAGTTTCGCCAATAAAAGGAATAGAGTTGAACAAAGATATGATTACTTGAGCACCCCAATAAGACATTTGTCCCCAAGGAAGTACATAGCCCATAAAAGCCTCTGCCATTAGCACTATATAAATTATCATTCCTAATATCCATACAAGCTCGCGAGGAGATTTATAAGA
>CAKMYR010000107.1 GCA_929200175.1 uncultured Gammaproteobacteria bacterium | reverse complement strand
AAACCAGTGCCAGCACCTAAGTCTACAATGGTTTTAAAATCACCTGTAATATAATTAAGTTTATTAGCTAGATTTTTAGCAATTTGTTTTTGTAATTTTGCTCTTTTTTCATAATTTTTTGCAGATTTATTAAAAGCATTTCTTACTGTAGACATTCAAAAGTCTTATTAGTTATATTATTCATTAGTTCATAATAATGATTATGACCTTGTTTTATATCAAATCCAATTACATCAACTTTTTTTACTTTTATATTTGTTCCTTCTGTTAAAGTTTTTATCATTTTGTCTTTAGCATCGTTTTCACTTAACAAACAGGTTATTTGTTTTTTCTTTATTGCCTTTTTGGCTTTTAATATATTTTTAATACTAATATTTTCATCATGGTGAGATTTGTTTACAATAATAGGCTTTTTAAGGTTATTTGAAAGTATAAAACGCTCAGCAGCGTTGGAGAAAATAGCTATTTTTGTTTGTTTATATGGAGATAGCTTTTCTTTAATTTTTAGTTTAAGTTGGTTTAGCTCGTTATCTAAAGTAGCTAAATTTTTACGATAAATACTTGCGTTTTCTTTATCAATACTAATTAACTTTTTTGTAAGTCTTTTTGCAAATTTTTGAACTTTGTTAACATCAAGCCATTCATGTTTATTACTAGAATTTTTTCTTGCAAAAGTTAATTTTTTATCATCTTTTACATTGGCTAAGGCTTTTCTTAATCCTTCTTCAAAATCATTATGAACATAAACAATTAAATCAGCATTATTAATTGTAGATAATTGTGATGGCTTAAGATGGAAATGATGGGCTGATTGATTAGTTTTTAGTAATAATTTTGGCTCTGTCACATCTTTAGTTATTGCACTAACAATTGAATGGACTGGATGAATACTAACAACAATATTAGGTGCCGATAATAGAGTTTTAGATAATATAAATACAAGTGAAATTAAAATTATACGATAAGCCATTAGATACCTCTAGTTAAATTTTTAAAGCATTATACATAAAACTTTATTTATTACAAATAAAAGTTGCACGAATAGGCGCAGGAAGACCTTCAATAGTATAATTAATATCATTTGGATTAAGAAAATCTTTCAATGACTTGGTATTTTCTCCAATCCAGCTTGTAGCTTTTTGTTCACTTACACTAGTTTGATTAATATTTATAAGCTCTATATTTTTAAAACCTGCTGACTTTAACCACTTATTAAGAGTATTAACAGAAGGTAAACAGTAAACATTTCTCATTCTAGCATAACGATCTTTAGGAATAATTTGTGTACCATATTTAGAATTTATAACCAAAGTTTCTAAAACTAATTCTCCATTTGGTTTCATTACATTTTTTAGTTTTTGTAAATGTTTTTTGTAATCTTTTTGGTGATACAAAACTCCCATTGAAAATACAGTATCAAAAGATTCTTTATTAGGTATATCTTCTAATGATATTGGCAAGACAAAAGCTTTGGGAGGATTTTTTATAAGGGATCTTGTTGCTTTAAATTGATAATTAAATAATAAAAAAGGCTCGACGCCTAATACTATTTTTGCTCCTAACATAGCCATTTTGTAGGAAAAATAACCATTACTAGCTCCTACATCGAGCACAGTTTTATTTTTAAGAGAGCTTATGTAAGGCGATATTCTATCCCACTTTATATTACATCCCCATTCACTTTCTATTGTTATATTTTCAATTTTATAAGGTCCTTTGCGCCAAGGAGTAAGGCTTTGCAAAGATTTAATTAATTTTATTTCATCATTAATAGTTGTTTTAATATGAAGATAAGGATTACTATATTGTAAGTTTCCTTTTGGGTTAGATTTTATTTCTTCAATAGACTTTTCCCATTTTTTAATATTGCCATTTTTGACTGATAATCTTTTTGTTGTTGCATTTGTAATATCTTTTTGCAAATAAGATATTGGTGATTTTTGGCAATTGTTTAAAAAATCATTAAGCATAAATTTTGAAAATAAAATATATATATAGTATAATAAAGGATAATTATAAATTTGAGGTATAACATGACAAAATTCTTTTTAGGACTTGTAACTGCATTAGTCTTTTTAAACACTAATATTATGGCGGGAGGAGATGATCGTGATTTAGGGGTTGTAGAATCTCTAGACGAAATTGAGCCTTTAAGCGATGAAGTTTTGGTTGGTGAACAAAAAGGGGATACACTAATTCTTTCAGATGATAGCTCTGTTAATGATATTGCAATTGAAAACGAAATAAGACAGTTTGAAGCAGAATTGGAAAAAGAACAAGCAGCGTCTTCAGATAAAGAAATAATAGGAGTAACTTCTAGTGGAGTTGATATAACTCTTGAATCACATAACAAGTGTAAAGAAGAAGCAGGATTAACTGGTTATAATATTGAAATTTTTAAGAATGCTCTAAAATCAGGTTCTTTATATAATACTGGTCCTGTAGGTGAACATGGCACTTTGTTTTCTCCAGATAGATGGGATATATATTTAGATTGCGTAGAAAATATTGATAGTTAAAAAGCAATCAAAAATTTATTGAGATTTTTAGTGGTTTAATTTTTTGGATATTTAAAGTAGTAATTTATTTTAAATATCCATTAATGATTTTTCTTTTAAATTCAACTTAGAGTTTATAATTTCGATATGTTGGTCAGTGATTTTTTGTATTTCAGTCTCTGACTTGTGAGCCTCATCTTCAGATATTTCTTTTTCTTTTAAAAGTTCTTTGAAATCAGAGTTTGCACTTCTTCTTATATTGCGAATAGAAATTTTTGCTTTTTCTGCTTCTTCTTTAACAATACGCACTAATTGTTGACGGCGTTCTTCGGTAAGTGGAGGCAAAGGTATGTGAATAATCATTCCTGCACTTTGTGGATTTAATCCTAAATCAGATTGAATAATAGCTTTTTCAATAATTGGTACCATATCCTTTTCCCAAGGGGTTACTTTTAGGGTGCGAGAATCTTCAACACTAATATTTGCAGTTTGGGTTATAGGTACCGTAGATCCATAATATTCAACTTGTAAATGCTCAAGTAATGAAGGATGGGCACGACCTGCTCTAATTTTCCTAAAAGATCTTTCTAGGGTTGCAATTGTTTTTGTCATATTTTCATATGAATCTTGTTGTATTTCTTCTAACATAATTAATTACTAATCATAGTTCCTAAATCTTCACCTTGAAGGATATTAGATAATATATTTGTATCTTCAAATATACTAAAAACACAAATATTAATTGAATTATCTCTGCATAAAGTTAAAGCGCTGATATCCATAATATTTAATTCTTTTTCTATTGCTTCATCAAAACTTAAATTTTTATAACGTTTAGCATCTGGATTTTTTATAGGATCATTTGTATAAACACCATCTACTTTAGTGGCTTTAAATATAATATCAGCATCAATTTCAATACCTCTTAAAGCAGCAGCAGTATCTGTAGTAAAACATGGATTACCAGTACCTGCTGAAAAAATTACAATTTTTTTCTTACTTAATTCTTGTTTAGCTTTTATATGATTAAATTGCTCACATAATCCTCCACCAATAGGAAATCCAGACATAATTATATTATCAATATTATTTTTATTACAAGTATCTGCAATTGCTAATGCGTTAATTACTGTAGATAACATTCCCATGTAATCACCAGTTATATTATCTATACCCAATTTTGCTATATCTTTGCCCCTTATAATATTGCCTCCTCCTATTACAATAGCTAACTCAATATTTTGCTTAAGTACAGATTTAATTATAGATATAATCTTATTAAGTATTTTAGTATCTAAAATAACACCATCGTTAGCTATCGATTCGCCGCTAATTTTTAGTAATATTCGTTTATATTTCTTCATAAAAAATATTTTACATAGATAGTTGTTTATAATTATAGGTTTTATCTTAATTTTAACAGTGAAACAACCAAATTTTATTAGTATTCGTGGCGCTAGAGCGCATAATTTAAAAAATATAAATATTGATATACCTAGAAATAAACTAGTCGTTATTACTGGTCTTTCTGGTTCTGGCAAGTCGTCTTTGGCTTTTGATACTATCTACGCAGAAGGGCAACGCCGTTATGTTGAATCTTTATCTGCTTATGCTAGGCAATTTTTGTCATTAATGGAAAAGCCAGATGTTGATTATATTGAAGGCCTTTCTCCAGCAATTTCTATTGATCAAAAATCTGCTTTAAATAATCCTCGTTCTACAGTTGGAACTATTACTGAAATTTATGATTATTTAAGATTATTATTTGCGCGTACAGGTATACCAAGATGTCCAGAACATAAAGTTGATTTAATTGCAAAAACTATCTCTCAAA
>CAKMYR010000106.1 GCA_929200175.1 uncultured Gammaproteobacteria bacterium | reverse complement strand
GCTTAGCGTTATACACTAATTAGAATAATAAATAAGGAGTAAGAAAAATGAACCAACATGAAAAACTCAATTATGTTGAATTTGGAGCAAAGAATTTAGAAGCAACGAAATCATTTTTTTCTTTAGTTTTCGGATGGGAGTTTGTCGATTATGGCCCTGAATATACTGCTTTTTCAAATCAGGGTTTAGATGGTGGTTTCTTTAAATCAGACTCTTGTAACCAAACAAAAACTGGAGGTGCGCTTTTAGTATTTTATAGTTCTGATATTAAAGCCACTTTAAATAAAGTTATTCAAAATGGCGGTGAAATTATCCGTCCTATATTTGAATTTCCAGGTGGTTGCCGTTTTCATTTTCTAGAGCCAAGCGATAATGAATTCGCAGTATGGTCGGAAACAAACACCTGACAAAAAACTGCATCTAAATTTTCATAACAACGCTAAAGCATAGTGTAAATTAAAATCCACTTGGCTAAAAAGTTGCTAACTAATAATTTTATCAAACGAACTATTTTATGATAGAATTAAATTTCATATAAAGTACTTTAACGCGACGCCGTTATGCTTTTTTATGTTGACAAAAAGCATAATGCAAATTAAATGTCAACATTATTAAGGAGGGCTTTATGTCTTATAAAAAACCAGTATTTAAAGATAAATATCAAAACTACATCGGTGGCAAATGGGTTGAGCCTGTTGATGGTGAATATTTTAAAAACATTTCGCCTATTGATGGCAGTGTATTAACTGAAATACCTAAATCAAACAAAAAAGATATCGACCTTGCTGTAGTCGCTGCTACAAAAGCATTTGAATCGTGGGGAAAAACATCAGCAACCGAACGTAGTAATTTATTATTTAAAATTGCCGATAGAATTGAGGCTAATTTAGAGCAATTAGCCATCGTTGAAACTTGGGATAATGGCAAAGCAATCAGAGAAACTTTAAATGCAGACCTCCCTTTAGTTATTGATCATTTCCGATATTTTGGCAGTGTTATTCGCGCTGAGGCAGGCGATGTTTCAGACCTTGATAACAACACAGTTTCTATGGAAGTACATGAGCCATTAGGTGTTGTTGGGCAAATTATTCCGTGGAATTTTCCTATTTTAATGGGTACTTGGAAAATTGCACCTGCATTGGCAGCAGGTAATTGTGTGGTACTTAAGCCAGCCGAGCAAACGCCAGTTTCCATTTTATTTGTTATTGAAGCAATTGAAGATATTTTACCTGATGGCGTGTTAAATGTAGTTAATGGCTTTGGTCCAGAGGCAGGCAAACCTCTAGCTCAACACCCTGACATTAAAAAAGTAGCCTTTACAGGCGAAACTACAACAGGTCGTTTGATTATGCAATATGCCTCTGAAAATATCATTCCCGTTACACTGGAATTAGGCGGTAAATCTCCTAATATTTTCTTAGAAAGCGTAATGGATAAAGATGATAATTTTCTTGATAAGGCTATCGAAGGTTTGGTCTTATTTGCCTTTAATCAAGGCGAAGTTTGCACTTGTCCATCTCGTGCTCTGATTCAAGAAAATATTTACGATGAATTTATGGCAAGATGTTTAAAACGCATAGAAGCAATCACGATGGGAGATACACTTGATGCTAGCACTATGATGGGTGCTCAAGCCTCCAATGATCAATATGAAAAAATTCTAAATTATATTGATATTGGAAAACAAGAAGGTGCAGAAGTACTAATAGGTGGTGGCAAATATGAAAATGCTACTTATCCTAATGGTTTTTACATTCAACCTACTGTATTTAAAGGACATAATAAAATGCGTATTTTCCAAGAAGAAATTTTTGGACCGGTTTTAGGTGTAACCACCTTTAAAGACGAGGCAGAAGCATTAGAGATTGCTAACGATACCTTGTACGGTTTAGGTGCTGGCGTTTGGACTAGAGACGTTCATCAAATGCAATCATTATCTCGTGGTATTGAAGCGGGTCGTATTTGGTGTAATTGTTATCATGCTTATCCTGCAAACGCTTCTTTTGGCGGTTATAAAAAATCAGGTATTGGTAGAGAAACCCATAAAATGATGTTAAACCATTATCGTCATACCAAAAATATGTTGGTATCTTATGATAAAAATGCTTTAGGCTTTTTCTAAAAACTAAAATAATATGGCAGTTGTCGAACGCGTATCTGTAACTAACGAAGCTAAAAAAATTATTGACCAGTTACGAGAAAAACACGGAGAATTAATTTTTCATCAAAGTGGTGGTTGTTGTGATGGTTCTGCCCCAATGTGTTTAGAAAAAGGCGATTTATTAATCGGCGCTCAAGATGTATGTCTTGGTGAAATTCACGGATGTAAATTTTATATGGCATCTGATCAATTTGAATATTATAAAAGCATGCATATAAAAATTGATGTCTCAAAAGGCAGAGGATCTAGTTTTTCACTAGAAATACCTCTTGGGCTACGCTTTATGGCTATTTCAAGATTGTTTACAGATGATGAAATAGACTCTGTTAGAGATGTTACAAAAGAATAATGCCATTTGAAACTACATCCAGTAATCGCTCAAATTAAAAAGGCAGATAAAGCAATTATAGCTGAAGATTTCGATACGCTTCTCGATATTTATACTGATGACGCAGTGTTAGTTATCGAGCCAGGAAGAAATGCTGTTGGAAAAAATGATATCAAAAAGGCATTTGAGGCAATTGCAGTTTATTTCAAAAATGGACTAAATATTAAGCAAGATGGCTTAGAGGTTCTTGAATCTGGCAATACTGCATTAGTATTAGCAAATACCGTTATATCAGCACCTAATTGCCCTCCAACCACTCGCAAAGCAACATACGTATTCATTAAGTCCACTAACGGTAACTGGCTTTGTTCAATCGACAACTCATACGGTCATGAAATTATTGGTACAGTCAAAAAAATAATAACCTTTGACAATAGGATTAATAACCTTAAAGAAAAAAGATGATGAATTTTTGAAAATGACAGAATGCACGATTACCAATTTAATACCGAACTAGTAAGAAAAAATAATTTAAATAATCAAGCAAGGCTTGATAATTTTTAAAATTGCCACTGTGTGGCGAACTACTCATTTTCTGTTCCACAAAGAGATAACAACTTAATCCTTGCCTAAAACCATCTTTTATAAAACTATGTCACCTAAAGCAGTCTTAATAATATGTGAAATAATAAAATATGCACTCTAGCTCTCATTATTTATTGTTTACAAAAATAATGATTCTACTAAAAATAGATTAAAACTACTTATATTCTGTTGTAAAATTGATCAAATATCAGATGTAAAAAAATAATGCAAAATATAACAAATGCTCCTTTGTATAATCAAGCAAAATCTGAACATACCCTAATAAATCATAGCGACCTTTGTCATCCTTTTTTAAGATGGGCTGGCGGCAAAAGGTGGTTAAAAAAACAACTGAATAACTTTTTACCAAAAAACGGTTTTAATCAATACCATGAGCCTTTCATCGGTGGCGGATCTATTTTTTTTTACTTGCACCCATACTCAAAAAAATCTTTTATTTCGGATTCTAATAAAGACTTAATCAATACCTATACCATGGTTAGAGATAAAGCGAATTTAGTTGTATCTAATTTGAAAAAATTTGAAAACTCCAAAGAATATTATTATGAAGTTAGATCATCCAAATACAATAGTCTGCCTAAAAAAGCTGCACAATTTATCTATTTAAATCAAATGTCTTTTAATGGAATTTATAGGGTAAATGCATCTGGAAATTACAATGTCCCATATGGGTATAGGGATAAATATCAGTTTGATTATGAAAACTTGAAAAAGGTTGGTAACATTTTGCAAAACACCTATATTTATAGCAGTGATTTTCAAAATACGGTTTCTAATATAAAAAAAGATGACTTAGTTTTTATTGATCCTCCTTATACAGTAGCTCACAACAATAACGGCTTTATTGAATATAACAAAAAAATATTTTCGCTTGAAGATCAAAAAAGACTGTCAAATATGATTGGACAAATAAAAGAAATAGGTGCTTTTTATATTATGACCAATGCCAATCATGAAAGCTTAAGATCTATATTTGGAGTTCATAAAGATAAAATGATCACAATAGAAAGAAACAGTCTAATTGGTGGAATTGGAGCAAAACGCGGAAGGTATTCAGAAATAATTATGACAAATAGAGGCTTATAATGACTTTTTTAGATTCACATCAATTACAAGAAATCAAAAACAAACTAACAAGTGACAGATCCCAGCTTGGGAAAATATACAAGGCAAAAAAATTACCTTATCAAATCAAAAGCGTTGATCATTCTTTGATTGAACACTATTTATCTGAAGGCTGGGAAATAAAC
>CAKMYR010000105.1 GCA_929200175.1 uncultured Gammaproteobacteria bacterium | reverse complement strand
ATTACCTGCTACAGTGCGTATTAAGGTTACATCGTTACGATGTGCTGCTAATAACTATGGTTATTTCCTGACAATTTACACAACTTTTAAATAAATAGTAAAAACATTGTTATCTTAGATTTTTTAAAACATCTAAAAATCAAGCACTAATTCTTCAGTTTTAACAGGTTTATCACCATGTTTTTGCTTTATTTTTATTGAGGGAGGCTCTTTTATTAGTTGATTCGGGGTTGCAATAAACTGAGTTTTATATGCATATTCTCTTAAATGCTTGAAAATAAATGGATAAACAGTAGTTTGCTTGTGACGCACAGATAAAGATAAAAACCAATTTATAATATCACTTGGTAAACCTTGTTTAACATTATCAACTATTTCATATATAGTACAAAAATTTTGTTGAGGCTTATATTTATAACTACCAACCATCCCAGCGTAATAACGTTTTGTTTCATGGTTATAATTTAATCCTTGTTGATGAATAACACGATTTAAATTTTTTTGTTGTTTAGTAGTATCTCGCCACAGATAATTTAATTTCTGCTTAATATAATCTAGCACATGATACTTTTCTGCATTAGTTAATTTTTTAGTTGAAGTTGAAAATATTGTCTCAGGAACTTTACAATATTCTTTTAGTATCTCATATGTAAATTGATTAGTCTGATTATCTTCAAGCATTTTATTCAGCACATATTTATTATTAGAGGGGGTATCTTGTTGCTGTATATAATTAATAAGAAATTCCCTAGATACTGTTTTTTGCCGATCTTTTTTAAGTCTGTGACGAATAATTTTAAGTGCTTGGTGGTTGGGAAGTGCAGAGATTTCTTTTTTTACAAAAATAATGTGCTCATTAGTTTTAGGATTAAACATTAGAGGATTTCGCTGATGACCATAGCAAAGTTGCTTATTTATTATTTTTTCTTTACCAAATACAAGATGCTTTTTATCTCCTAATGCTGCTGCTAAAAGTTCACATTCTTTATTACTCATTTTTTTAAATTTTAATTTTGTTATTTTTTTTGTAGTTTTTAACGTTACCTTATAGTATTCATATTTATAATCTGTACTTTGTTGTTTATCGTCTATTTCATCTTCATTATTATCTACTCTAACAGCAGTGATATATTCATAATTTTTTGGTAACTTAGCTAAGCGTTCATACATAAGTTGCTCGTTTTCTACTTCTATTTTAACTATAAATTCTTTAATAATACATCCTAAACATTCTAAAACTGAATTTTGTACTGAAATTTCGTCACTATCTTTTTTTATCTTAAACAAATTTTCATATTCTACGGCTTGTGAGATTACTTCAAAATTATTATTTTTAAACGCTAAATACGGGTCAACTTTATTTTTATATTTCTTTTTATTATCTACTATTAATAAAGTTAAATCATTTTTATTATTTTTATAGTTTTCTTCTTGTAACAAAAAGTTTATATTCCCTTTTAGTTTTGCAATTTCTTGTTCAATGAGCTTAATATGGCTAGCATTTACCTGATTATTGCTCTTATTAATAATTACAATATTGTATTTTTCTAGTTTTTCTAATATGAGTTTATATTCCCATTTCATAAATGTAGCTAATTTAGTTGGCAAATAACATTTGTTAAATGTTTCTTGCTCTAGAGTTACTTTTATATTGCCATCATGAACTTTATGTAAATCTTCTATAAATGTATTAATCATACCAACTTTTGTTAAGGAAGGGTCTTTAGTATCACCATCATGGTCTATAATATAAGCATTGCTACGTCCTTTTTTATTAGTGATATTGCATTTAACATATTCGCCTTGTTTTATGCTGTTTTTTATTATAAAGTCTGATTTGCTAAGATCAAAACGTTCTACACTTAGTAAATAATTATATCTTTTAATTAAATAACTCTTCTTTTTGCTTTCAGGTAGTAATTCTGCTTTTTCTAGTTTTAATTTTATAGATTTTACATGAGTGAAAGTAACAGTTTTTATTTTAATAATTTTGTTATCTGTTTCATCTGTTGTGTCTAGTGAAAAATCACGACTAAGAGAAACTTCATTAGCTATTATACTATCATGATCTTCAAATTGATTAGCTGGACCAATTGCTCGGTAATAGTTATCGTCATATACAAAAGCTTTATAATCGGTAATTGTTTTTGAATTTAATAATCGAGGTACCGACTTAAACAATAATTTTTCTAATATAAAATTATCTAGTTTTGATATTTTAGTTTTACTCGTTATTGTGTCTTGCACATCAATTTTAATTTCAGTTTGTTTACTTACTAAAAAATATTTAATGCTATTTTCTCTATCAAAATATGATGCAAATATTTTACAACTCGAAGCGGCTTGTTGAGAAATATCCATAAGTATTTGTTTAAAATTTTTTTGTGCTATAATTTCAACAGAGAATACAGCATACTTCTTTGCTACTCTAGAAATATTTTTTGTTATATTAGCTATTTTATTAGTAAATACTTTAAATTCTTTAGTGTCAGGTTTTATAATTTCAGACATAAGTTTATCCTAATTGTATTAACGATTAATAAAATTTTTAATTTTAATAATATGTTCAATAATAGGTTGTATATTATCATTACATAAAAGCCCTGGCACTTCTATAATTTTTGCATTGATATCTGAAGTAATAGTTAAATCGCAAGTTAAATAACGTACTTTACTGTTAGCATCTATTTTAAATAAATTAATAATAATTAAACTATCAATACCTGTTAATTGCATTAATTTTTTTATTTTTTCGGGTGTATTAGCTTTTAAAGGTCTGGGATCATTATAAAATTTAGCATCGATAAGAATTTTTTTACCTGTAACAGCATCTTTAATAATGCCATCAGTCCATTCTTCAAAACCCAGTGGCATTTCCTCCCATAAAAGACCAAATTCAGGAAAAATTACTTGGCATATTTGTTCTGAAATTGCTGGGCGATAAATATTTGTAAAAGCTGCGGGGCATATTAGGTGTTCACTAGGTATCCATGTTAATGCATAGTTATTTTTCCTGAAATGCTCGTTAATAATAGGGTTTTTACTCAGCTTATCTAATTGAGCATCTTCTGCAGATACTGTATAAATATTTTTACAACCCTGAAAATCACTATCAATTTGATATTGATCTGCATACTCTAGCTCTGGTGTGCCAATATACCTGTAACTTGATTTTTTTCCTATTGTTTGTATATAAAAGTCATTATAACCTTTTATTGTATTATTTAAAATGGTGGGTTCCATTAAAAGCTGTGCACGCAATGCAAACCATGAAGTGGCTGGTTCTTTTATAATATTTGTTTTTTTAGTAGCAGCTTCACGAAGTGATTTAACTAGTTTCAGTTTAACTTCTTGTTTATTTGTATGTTTAGTATAATAATCAAGAGTTTTTTGTTTATTCTTTATTATTTTATGTTGATTATCATTTGATATTTTATTAATAGCAATATCAAAGTTGGCAATGATATTTTCTTTAGTAAAATCATCTGATTTTTCAATTACTGTTGCCAGATTACGTATATATTGTATATCTTGTGCTTCGATATAACGCTTATAAAATAAGCGATTTAACATTATAGAGATTTGATTTAAACAACGCTTATTAGTATTTAGGTTAAATATTCTTAATTGTTCTACTTTTGTAGGCTGTATTATTGCAGGTGTTATATTATTTTTTATTATCTTTTTAGCTTGTTGCACTAAAGCATAATACTCATGAGACATTTGTTTTGTATTACTATTATCTTGTGCAAGTGGTTCCACAAGCTCATTATCAGCCATTACTAAAATTTCTTGTGATTTCCACGGTGTTCTATTAGATCTACCGGTTGCTTGATTAATAATTTTTCTAGTTGCTGCATTATAATCACTATTATTTTTGAAAGTTCCGTATCTTGTATTTTTATTGTTTTTTGACATATAAGCACTATTAAAAATATTAATATCTTCGTTATTTAAAGCATAACGAATAAATTTTTTTGCTGTCAGTGCATCAATTTGATTTGCTTGCTGTTGGCACATAAGATTGTAAAGAATGCTCTGTATTTTATCATTACAAATAGTATATAAATTTGTTGGTCTATTCAAATAGATTGTATCTATGTCTGTTTTTTGTATTTCCATTTTAAAACCAGTATCATCGACGAATACTAAACGATTTTTGTCTTTAGCTGAATTAAAAGGATAATCTGGGTTTTTGCCAAAGCCCATTGATTCATAGCTAGATAATAGCAGCACTTTATCATCAGTTGTAGTAAGTACTGTTTCAATTTCTTTAAAAATACCTCTATTCATTTTGTCAGCATTAACAGCATAAAAAGTGGTAATCTTAACCTTGAATTTTTTTTCATAATTAGCAATTAATTCTTTAAGTAGCTTTTGTTCTTTATCGTTAGC
>CAKMYR010000104.1:3304-4440 GCA_929200175.1 uncultured Gammaproteobacteria bacterium | reverse complement strand
GCCCAATATATACCAACTAGAAATAATAATAAAAAAATATAAAAAAACCAAGCTATAGCTTTTGTGATAATTATGTAAAAAAATTTTGGCGAAGCAAGCCTTTTAATCCATTTCCACATATTTACTTAAATAATAATTATAAATTTTCTATTTTAATTGTTTTGGACAATATTATCACGTAAATATGTAGGCAAAGGTAAGTTATTATTAACCACATCATCTTTTTTAATATAGCTTAATGATAAATCAATTAAATCTTCTGCTTTTGGATAAAAATTTGCATAGTAATTATTAATTTTTGTTTTATCAATAAGTTCTTTTGTATATGCTTCCCAGCCATTACCAACACCTATAAAATCTTTATTTAAAACATTAACTTTATCAGGACTTCTTAAGCTTTCATTGGTTAATTTATTATTTTGATAAACTCCCCAATAAATTTCCCCCATGCGAGCATCTAAAGCTACAGCAATTTTATCAGTATTAAATTTTTTAGTAGCTCCAAAAGATAATAATTCAAGCGTAGAAAAACCCATACTAGGAATATTGTTTACAAATGCTATTGATTGTGCTACTGCAACACACATTCTAACTTTAGTAAATGCACCAGGTCCTTTGGTATATAAAATATAATCTAATTGAGATGAAGAAATACCAGATTGTTTAAATATTTCATCACATAAAGCAAGAATAAAACCAGAGCTTTTGTTTGTATTTTTTAGTAAACGATTAATTTTACAATCTTTATAATAAAGACTTACTGAACATACTTCAGTACAACTATCAATGGCTAATATATTCATAAATCAAATAATTAAAAATAATTATCTTTGTTTATCATAAATAGTAAAATTAACGGTTTAATTGTTACATCTTTATATTAAACTAGTATAAAATCTCATTTTCCTTGCTTATTATAATTAAGTAATAAGCTATTTTATATTAAGATAACCATAAGGGTAAAAAATCATGCGACACTATGAAATTGTATTAATTATACATCCAGACCAATCTACTCAAGTAAGTACGATGGCTGATAAATACAAAGAAACCATACAAAAATATAACGGCATTGTTCACCGCTTTGAAGATTGGGGCCGTAAGCAATTAGCTTACCCAATTAAAAAATTTTATAA
>CAKMYR010000104.1:0-3294 GCA_929200175.1 uncultured Gammaproteobacteria bacterium | reverse complement strand
GCTCACTACATAATGTTTAACATTGAATGTAATAAAGAAACTCTTAGCAAACTAAACCATAATTTTAGTTTTAATGATGTAATATTAAGAAGTTTAGTTACTTCTCAAAAAAAAGCAATAACCGAACCTTCGATTATGATGATTGAAAAACAAAGGATAAAGGGCGATGAAAAAACAGCAAACAAAACGAAAGTATAAAACTCAAATAAAAACCAGTAATTATTGTGTTTTTACTGCAAATAATGTTAAAGATATTGACTATAAAGATGTTAATACATTATTAAAAAACATTGATAAAAGTGGAAAAATCACAACTTCAATGATAACTAGTACTAGTGCTAAATTTCAAAGAAAATTAGCAAAAGCAATTAAAAGAGCTAGATTCTTAGCCTTGATTCCTTATACTGACAAACATAAAAAATAAAACCATTATGAAAGTAATTTTATTAAAAAAAATTAAAAAATTAGGTGATTTAGGTGAGATAACAAATGTTAAGCCTGGGTATGCGCGTAACTTTTTAATCCCACAAGGAAAAGTCAAACCAGCAACAAAAGAAAATATAGCAAAATTTGAAGAGATTAAAGAAGAGTTACAAAAAACTGAAAATGCCGCACTTAAAGATGCCCAAGCCAAACAAGAAAAAATGCAAGATGTTGTTTGTGTAATCAAAGTAAATGTTAGTGAAAAAGGTAAAATGTTCGGCTCAGTTGGAGTTAATGATATTGTGTCTAATCTTGCTGATCAAGGTTTTGAAATAGAAAAATCTAATATTAATATGCCAGAGTCAATTCGAATTATTGGTGAATACGAAGCATTAGTTACTATATATAATGAAATTAGCGTTAATATTAAAGTTATAGTTGAAGCTATAACAGACTAAATACTCTAAAAAGTTAATAATTTATTGTCTTATAAACTAAATTATCTTAACTTTTATAAAATTTAATTTTGATAAAAACTATTTATATTTGAAGTATATAAAAAGTTTAAAATATACAAATGCAAATTAAAAATCTTGATAAATTACCAAACTCAAATGAATCAGAGCAATCTATATTAGGCGGATTATTATTAAATAACGAAGCTTGGGAAAAAGTTGTAGGCGTTATGACTGGTGATGATTTTTTTAAAAATACCAATCGTATAATTTTTAATGCTATAGCAACTCTACTAGAGCAAAATAAACCTGCTGACATATTAACAGTTAAAGAGCAATTAAAAAAAACTAATAATAATCAATCTGATCTTTTTGCTTATTTAGCCCAAATGGCTAATAATACGCCAAGTATTTATAATATTGAAGCATACGCAAAACATGTAAGAGAGCTTTCTGTTTACAGGCAACTAATTAAAGCTAGCAACGAAATCGCAAGCATAGCACACAATCCAAAAGATATTGAAATTCAAGAATTAATTGATGAAGCTGAAAGCAAAATATTTGCAATCTCAGAGCAAATAAAAAAAGGTAAAAAAGATATAATTAATCTTAAAGACATCAAACAAGACATTAGCGAACAAATAAATAAATGGCAAAAAAATCCAGGTCTAACTGGATTAGAAACTGGATTTATTGAATTAGATAATATTACATCTGGATTGCAAAATAGTGATTTAATAATTTTAGCTGGTCGACCATCAATGGGAAAAACTTCTTTAGCTATGAATATAGTTAATAATGTTGCAATAAAGCAAAATAAGCCAGTTATAGTATTTTCATTAGAAATGTCTGTAAATCAATTAGCGCTTCGCTTAATATCATCTTTTGGTCATATAAATATAAATTCAATGCGTAATAACTTAATGAGCGAAAAAGATTGGTCTGATTTAGCAAAAGCATTAAATTCTTTTGATAATAGTGATATATTAATTGATGAAACCCCTGCTATCACTCCAACAGAAATTAAAGCAAAATGCAGAAGAATTAAAAGAAAATATAAAGATTTAGCATTAATTGTAGTTGATTATTTACAACTTATGACAGCACATGGTAAAAATGATAATAGAGTCCAAGAAATGTCTGAAATATCTCGTTCATTAAAAGTTTTGGCTAAAGATATCGATGTACCAGTATTGGCTTTATCTCAACTTAATCGTGCTGTTGAATCAAGAAGATTAGAAAATAAAGGTCGCATGCCACAAATGGCTGATTTGCGTGAATCTGGCTCAATTGAACAAGATGCAGATATTATTGCGTTTATTTATAGAGACGAACAATACCATGATGAATCTTATACTAATCCTGATGAAATTGGTAAAGCTGACATAAAAATAGCTAAACACAGAAATGGTCCAACTGGAAGTTTAAAACTTGCTTTTGTCAATAAATATACTAGTTTTGAAAATTTAGCATATACAGATCAGGGACAATCTTTAGAGGATATGAATAATTATCATCAAAATATAGATGACTACGACAGACAGCCTTTCTAAATGAAATATGCAAACTATTGCGTTAATTTCACAATCAGCATTAAATCATAATTTTTCTCTTATTAGAAATATTGCCCGCAAACAAAAAATAGTATCAATGGTAAAGGCAAATGCTTATGGGCATGGCATGAATATGGTTAAAACAATAATTGATAAATCTGATATTGTTGCAGTTAGTGAATTAAAAGAAGCTTTAAAGCTAAGATTAATCACTGATAAGCCTATTCTCTTATTGTCTGGAATTTATTCAAAACAAGAATTACAAAAAGCTATTAAGTTAAATTGCATTATTGTTGTACATAATGATGAACAAATAAAACTAGTAAATAATACAAAACAAAAAGTTAATATTTGGATAAAAATTGATACTGGTATGCATAGACTTGGATTATCAGAGCAACAATATAATAAATGCCTTAATCTTTTTTCTAATAATTCATTAATAAATCCTGAATGCATAATGAGTCATTTTGCCTGTGCTGATGAAGTTGATAATATGATGAATAAAGCTCAACTTGATATTTTTAATAACTTAACAAATAATAAAATTAAACGCTCTATGTCAAATTCTGCTAGTATTCTTTCTAATAAAAATTCTTTATATGATTTTGTGCGTCCGGGAATTATATTGTATGGAATTTCTCCTTTTGCTAATAAAATTGAACAAAAGTTAAAACCTGTTATGCAGTTAAAATCACCTATAATGGCAATAAAAACGGTTAAAAAAGGTGAAAGTGTTGGTTATGGTGCTATTTGGATTGCAACTAAAACAACTACTATTGCAATAATTGGTATAGGTTATGGCGATGGATATCCAAGACACGCTAAGAACAATACACCTGTTCTTATAAATAATACAATAT
>CAKMYR010000103.1 GCA_929200175.1 uncultured Gammaproteobacteria bacterium | reverse complement strand
TAATAGTTTTAAAACTTCGAGGTTATCGCCTTCAATAAATAGGTTTTCGCTTTTACCCCAATTTACTGATTCATCTTTACAAGGGCGTAAAGTGCCAGTGCTTTGAGTTGTTGCTAATTTGCGAGCTTTATTTTTACCATGCCAATTAAAACTATAACGCTCGTTGTCGTTTTCTATATAATCGCCAAGCAATTGTTTTAAAACATCAAAGTCTACTTTATTTTCGCTAACAGCTGTCGGAAATAACTGTTTTAACTCGCTGATATTTTCAGCGATACTATCTTTAGTTGTGCCTGCTAATTTATCCATGTTTAACACCTCTACTTATAGCTTGGCAACTTGTTGTTGCAGTTGCTGCTCATATTGTTTAATTGCTATATTGAGTTCAACTTGCCGATTAAAATTAGCTTGTTTAAATTGCTTACGTAATTGTGCTATTTTAGCTTGTAACTCGTTGCAAGTTGCTAGTTCAGCTATCCTTGTTGCTGTTGCCGCTATTGTAGCTAAATTAAAGCGGTTTGACAACAACGAACAATCATAAGCTACAAAACTAGCTAGCCATTCATCGTATAACTCAGTATAGGTTTTAGCCTTGCTATTATGCCAACTAAGTGAATTAATAAAATCGTTAGCACAATTAGTTAAGTTAGTTATTGTTAGCCATTCACTAGTAAAGCAGTTTTCAATAACATAACTTTCATGCTCTACTTTACTAAGACGCTTAGGAGCAATACTTAAAGCAAAATCTGCTTCACAACAAAAAACTAGCATTAATGGGTAAGGTATCAGTTGATGAATTATATTAGCAAGTCGCTTGAGGCTTTTGTTATTGATTAACTTAACGCTAAGAATTGCTATTTCTTGGTAGTTGAGCTCGCCATCATTGGTTGCTAATAACTGGCAAGTTGTAGGTTTTAGGCTGTATTCCCAATAAACCTGTTTTACTTGAGTAGTAAATAATTTTTTATCGCTAGCTTTACAAGCAGTTTGCAAAAAATGATTTTTAGCTACGAATTTATGCACTGCTGTTGATTTAGGAAAATCTAGCTTAGTAAATAAAAGCTCTAATTCAGTTTTGTTGGAATTCATATTAATTGGTGCTATCTACTAAAATTAAATACGAAATTACTTCAAAATCATCTATAGCTTTAAAGCTATGTTGATCTATAGTAGTGCCTCCAGGTGAAAATAAACTAGCTACGCCTTGTTCTGCTGCTGCCCCTGTTATCGATTGTACCGCCGCTGCTAATAACCGTTGATAGTGCGACATATCAGTACCTGCATTGGTTGATTGTGCAAAAATATTTATGGCATTATCATTAATACATTTATTGTATTTAGTTATTTTTTTTAAGGTATCTAATAATTTTTTAGTTTGGTCATGAGATATTACAATAGAGCCATCGTCTGCAACATAAATTAAATAATAAGGTGCTAAGGCATAGTTTTTAGCTGTTAGTAATTGTTTACCAGTATTTTCTAATAAAAAAATTACTCCAGAAGTAATATTGTCTGCTAAGTGATTATTTATATCAATAGTAGCGTAAGCTCCAAGTGGTATGGCATCTAATGCTGTTGCAGTTTTTTCAAGATAATCGCTAAGTTCCATGCGGAAATCGTTTAGGGTTAAGTCGGTAATAGATATACCGCTTTCAAGTTCATCTAAATCTACTGCTTCGGTTTGTAATTTTTGTAATTGTTTGCGCCTATATTCTAGGTCTTTCATTTTTCCATGATCTTCTTCAATAATATTTTCTTCACCAGTAGCAGAAATATCTAATAATACCATTCTGCCTGAAACTCGAGATTCTAAATTGATATATTCATCTAATTCGATATTAGGCCAAAAGTTTACTAGTTGAATTGCAGTATTTTGTGAACCTAAACGATCAATTCTACCAAAACGCTGAATAATACGCACTGGGTTCCAGTGGATATCGTAATTAATTAAATAATCGCAATCTTGTAAATTTTGTCCTTCGGCAATACAATCGGTGGCAATTAGAATATCTATTTCAGTATTAAAATCGTCTTCTAGTTTATTACGTTCTTTAGATATTGGTGAAAAGTTAGTTATAATAGAAAGTAAATCTTTGCGTATATTAGGCATGGTAGTTTTGTTATCACTAGAACCAGTAACTAAAGCACTATATAGTTTTAATTCAGTTGCTGCCCATTCGGCTATGTTGTCGTATAAGTAGTTAGCGGTATCTGCAAAAGCAGTAAAAATAATTATTTTTTTATTGTTTGAGTTAATTGGGTTATTTACTTTATTGCGAATAAGTTGTTTAATCTCTCTTAGTTTTTCATCTCGTGGTGCTGTAACCTGTCGTGCTGAATGTATAAGTTGCTCAAGAATTATTTTATCTGCTTCTAGCTCTTGTTGCCAGCGAATAATATCCATATCTTGAATTAGCACTTTAATTTTATCGCCAATCATAAAAGGTGCAAAGGCTTCGTCTTCGGTATCTATTTCGTTAATATTAAATTCTTCAATACTGTCATTGTTATTATGATGTGCTATTTTATCAAGTAAAATATTTACGCCTTTAAGCAGTTTATCTAAAGTTAGAGTGAAAGAATTAATCGAGCTTTCTAAACGCTTAAATAAATTGGTTCTTATTAGATATGTTAAGCTTTGTTCACGATCAGTCTGTTTAAATATAGAACCTTTATCTAGTTTTTTGTCGTATTTTTCGCTATATTTTTGTTTTTTATGCGGCAAAACATATTTTAACGGTGAATAAGCACTTAAATTAAGAATTCTTATATCGCGGTTAATTTCGTTAATAGAGGGGAATTGTCTTTTAATGTCGATATCTGTTTGTCTGTTAATGGGTTTAAGTCTTGTTGGGAAGTTACCAATTTCGTTTAAGTCGTAATATTTTTCAATATGCTTGCGTGAGCGAGCAATAGTTACTAAATCTAATAATTTAAAGTAATCATAATTTAAGTTATTTAATAAAACTTCTGTTGTTCTTTGGTCTTCTTCTGCATCTAACCATTTATTGAAGTGAGTTTGAGCTATTTTAAGAGTATGGGCTATGCTTGGTATATTATTTGCAACTAGAGCGTTATCTTTACCCTCAACAATAAAGGCTACTTGGTTTTTTAAATCATTCATGCGGTTATTTACTGGCGTTGCCGACAGCATTAGCACCTTGGTTTTTACCCCCGCTTGAATAATATCATTCATTAATTTGGCGTATCTAGTGATAGAGCCTTCTTTATAAGAAGGATTATTTCTAAAATTGTGCGATTCATCAATTACTACTAAATCGTAATTACCCCAATTTAAGGTTGCTAAATTAAGCTCACCAGATTTTCCTTGTTGCCTAGTTAAATCACTATGATTAAGAATATCGAAGTTAAATCTGTCGTTTACAAAAATATTTCTTTTATCATTAATAGTATAGATGCTCCAGTTTTCACGCAGTTTTTTTGGTGCTAGTACTAAAATTCTGTCGTTACGTAATTCATAGTATTTTATAATTGCTAAGGCTTCAAATGTTTTACCTAAACCGACGCTATCAGCAATAATGCAACCATTATATTTTTCTATTTTTTCAATTGCACCTAAAACACCATCACGTTGAAATTTATAAAGTTTTTGCCACACTAAAGTATCTTTAATACCAGTTTTAGTTTTAATAATGTTATCTTCATTTAACTCGTTAATGTTGTCTTGAAATAAATTAAACAGTGTTAAAAAATAAATTTGTTGAGCAGTTTTATCACCATAGATAGCCTTAAGTGCTTGTTGCAACTCTGTTAAAAAATTATTATTATTAGTTTCCCAAAGTTGATTAAACATATTAATATAATTCTGCACTTGATTTTGCTCGTAAAAGCAATTAATCATATGAATATTTTCTGATGGTGCAATTCCTAAGCCATCGGTATTAAAAGCTGAGTTTCCCATAACAATAGCAAGGTTTGCATCTGTATTATTGTTTTCTATATTAATAAAATTTTGCCCAATAGATGTTTGAGCTTGCTTAACTTCAGCTTTTTGTTGTAGCCATTTAGAGCATTCTCGTGCAATGCTACTAATATTAAGTTGATTACGTAAATGGCGGTCGAGGTTGACACCTTGTAGATTGTTAATGAAATTATCTTTATTGTTAAAATCTGCTGCCACTAATAATTTAAATTTATTTATTTTTTTAAGATGTTTTTTTAACTCAGTAAAAGCATGCAGTGAAAATTCAGAAGAAATTACAGAAACTGTACTGTTAGTAGCAATATGTTCTTTAAGTGTGCTGATAACTCTTCCTTGATGTTTGTTATCTAGCATTTCAATAGTTGATTTCACTAGTATTCGCCTTGGTTAAATAATTATATTATTACATGGGCTTAAAAACTATACAAGTTACCTTATTTAATAAATTATAATTTATTATTGTTTTATACAGGCGGCATATTAAAACTATGAATTTT
>CAKMYR010000102.1 GCA_929200175.1 uncultured Gammaproteobacteria bacterium | reverse complement strand
GCAGAAGGAGCTAAAATAGCTATTTTAGATGCTGATATTTATGGACCATCGCAGCCAAGAATGTTAGGAGTTAATAAATTAAAACCAAAGGCATCAGAAAATAAATTTTTACCAGTTATAGGACATAACATCCAAAGTATGTCTATTGGATATTTATTTGATGAAAAAACTCCTATGATATGGCGAGGCCCTATGGTTACCCAAGCTTTGGAGCAAATGCTAAGACAAACTATTTGGCAAGATGTTGATTATATGATAATTGATTTGCCTCCTGGCACCGGAGATACTCAATTAACTCTTAGTCAAAAAATTCCAGTTAGTGCCTCAATAATAATAACTACTCCACAAGATATTGCCCTTATTGATGCTAAAAAGGGGCTTAAAATGTTTGAGAAAGTAAATATTCCAATTTTAGGAATTATTGAAAATATGGCTACTTATGTTTGTTCTAAGTGTGGCAATCAAGAGAATATTTTTGGTAGTGGTGGAGCTTTTGCTATGGCTTCGGACTTTAATACTGATTTTTTAGGCTCATTACCGCTTAATGCAAGTATATGCGAAGATGTAGATGAGGGTAATCCTACAGTTGTTAAAGACTCTAATAGCGCAATAACTAAAATTTATAGAGATATTGCAATAAAAATTGGAGCAAAATTAAGCCAACAACAAAAGCAAATGCCTAAATTTCCAAATATATCTGTTTAGTATTTTAGATTTATAAGTTACTTGTTTAAGGTAAATAATATTTCTCTATCATCGATATTTACAGAAGAAACCTTAACATTTACATTATCTCCTAAACGATAAATATATCCTTTTCTATCGCCTTTTAATTGATGATTAGCAGCGTCAAAAACATAATAATCGTCTTTAATATCAGATATTTTAATTAAGCCTTCTAAAAATATTCCTTTTAATTCTACAAAAAGCCCAAAATTAGCTACTCCAGAGATAGAGCCATTAAATGTTTTATCAATCTTATCAAGCATATATTCACATTTAAGCCATTTTTCAGCATCACGAGAAGCATTCTCTGCCCTTCTTTCTGTCATTGAAAGATGTTTGCCATAAAAAGCCATATCTTCTTTATTGTCTTTTTTTTGTTTTTTATGCAAAATATTTTTAATAGTACGATGAATTAGTAAATCAGGATAACGGCGTATAGGAGAAGTAAAGTGAGTGTAATAATCAAGAGTTAGCCCAAAATGACCTTGATTATTAGTAGTATAAGTTGCTTGCTCCATAGCTCTTAATATAACAGTGGTAATAATGTTTTCATAATTTGTATTTTTAGCTTTATTAAGTATTTGGGCAAATTTTTTGGAACTTATCTTGCCTTGTGTTAAATTTAAATCAAACATTTTTAAGAATTTACGAGTAAATTCAATTTTTTCTGCACTTGGCTGAGGATGGACTCTATATAAAATTTTTTTGTTATTATTAGCTAAAAATTCAGCACTAGCCTGATTGGCAATTAACATACATTCTTCAATTATTTTATGAGCTTTGGTATTGTGATATTGAACTATATTTTTAATTTTGCCATCATCATTAAATAAAATCTTAGTTTCAATACGATTAAAATCAATTACGCCACGTTTTATGCTTGAAGATTTAAGGGCTTTATAGAGTTGATAAAGTGTATTTAAATTATCTGTTACATCCTTATATTTTTTTATTAAAACAGGATTTTTATCTTCTAATATTTGATGAACTTCATCATAGGTTAGACGTGCATAAGAAGACATAATAGCTTCATAAAATTTATAGTTTAGTAAATTGCCATCTTTATCTATATTAATGTCGCAAGCTATACATAATCTATTAGATTTTGGAACTATAGAGCATAGATTATTAGATAGCTTTTCTGGCAACATTGGAACTACATGATTATGAAAATATACTGAATTACCACGTTTAAAAGCATCTTTATCTATACTTGAATTTTCTTTAACATAATGCGCTACATCAGCTATAGCTACAATAAGATTCCATCCATTATTAGTTTTTTTTGCATATACCGCATCATCAAAATCACGAGAATCTTCACCATCTATTGTTATTAATTTAATCTTAGTAAGATCAACTCTATTTTTTTTATCATTAGGGCTTATTTTTTCATCAATATTTAAGGTTTGTTCAATAGTTTCTTTAGAAAAATTAGTTGGAATATCATAATTACAAAGGATTGAATCAATTTCTACTCCTTTATCCATGTAATTACCCAAAACTTTTATTATTTCCCCTGTTGCTAATTTTTCCAATGTTGGATATTTTGTAATTTTGACAATTACCATTTGATTATTTTTATGTTTTTTACTTAGGTTGGTAATTTTTATATTATTTTTAATACGCTTATCATCAACTACAACATAAGCTTTTTCTTTATTTATGTACAGGCGTCCAGCTAAAGTTTTAACTTTTTTGGTAATTTCAATAATTTGTGCATCTCTTTGTTGATTAAGCAATTGGACTTTAATTTTATCTCCATGAAATACTAATTTCATTTGTTTTGATGATAAACGTAAGTCTTTACCTTCTTTATCCAGTTCTACAAAGCCAAAACCTTTGGGGTGAGCAATAACTTTACCTGATAATAAATTTAATTTTGAAAATTTGCGATATGAGCCTTTTTTATTACAACTAATTTGTTTATCTCTAGTCATAGCCATCAATCTTTTTTTAAATGTCTTTTTTTGATTATCATCAATTTTTAATAAATCGTATAATTGCTCTTTAGTTAATGAATTATTTGCTAATAATTCTAAAATATAATCTCTAGAAGGAATTGGATTGTCATATTTTTCCAATTCTTTTTCGTAATAAGGATCCATTTTGTTTGCTAATTAAACGGGTGATTAATAATAATAGTTTGATTACGCTCTGGACCTGTCGAGATAATATCAATAGGTAAATTGGTAAGATCTGATATTTTTTCAATGTATTTTTTGGCCTTAGTTGGAAGTAAATCAAATGAATTAATTCCAATAGTTGAAGTTTTCCAGCCTTCGATATCGATATAGATAGGTTTAATTTTATTAAAATCTTGGATTGAATAAGGCATAGTTTTTGTTATTTTTCCATTAATTTCATAAGCTACACAAATTTTGATAGTATTTAAATTATCTAATACATCTAATTTAGTTAAACAAATACCAGTAACTGAATTAATTCTAAATGAGTGATTTAAAGCAACTATATCAAGCCAACCACAACGCCTTTGTCTTCCTGTTGTAGCGCCAAATTCACAACCTTTTATTCCTAATTCTTTACCGATGCTATCACCTTTATCGCTTGCAACATCGTATACTAATTCTGTTGGAAATGGTCCAGCCCCAACTCTTGTAGTGTATGTTTTTACAATACTAAGAACATAGTCAATATTAGCTATCCCAACTCCAGAGCCAGTATTTACTCCTCCTGAAATAGTGTTTGATGAAGTAACATAAGGGTATGTGCCTTGATCTATATCAAGTAATGCCCCTTGCGCCCCTTCAAATAAAATATTTTCATTATTTTCAATTTTTTGATAAATTTTATTAGTAACATCAGTAATATTATTTTTAATTATTTTTGCTTGATCCATAATTTCATCTAATACTTTTTTGTAGTCAATAGTTTTAGCTTTATAGTAATTATTTAAAATAAAATTATGGTAATTTGCAACTTCTTCTAGTTTGTTAGCAAAATATTCACTATGCAATAAATCCCCTACTCTTAATCCCCTACGAGCAACTTTATCTTCATAGGCAGGGCCAATTCCATTACAGGTTGTACCAATTGCATTTTTACCAAGCATTTCTTCATGGGCTTTATCAATAGCTATATGATAAGGAAGAATTAAGATACAAGAAGGACTTATTGCTAAACGACTTAAAATATCTATATTATTTTTTTTAAGAGTAGCTATTTCTTTTAGTAAAGCTGTAATTGATAATACTACTCCGTTACCAATTAAACATTCTATATTATCGTGCAAAACACCTGACGGTATTATGTGCAGAATAGTCTTTTCATCTTTAACTACAATAGTATGTCCTGCGTTATGTCCGCCTTGAAAACGAACAACATTTGAGGTCTTTTCGGTAAGTAAATCAATAATCTTACCTTTACCTTCGTCTCCCCATTGAGCTCCTATTACAACTACATTTTTTCCCATAATTTTTTGAGTATTTAAATATTATTAAGATTAGTACAAAACAATATTAGTTATTATTAGTGTGCGACAAAAACTTTAAATCAAATGAAAATCCAGTAGCACTTCTTTTTTTATTAATACTATTATATCTACCACCTTGAGCTAAGGCTTTTGGATAATTTTTATTATATGCAGAAAATACTATTCCAGTATGATACTCATAAGGTTTAAATTCTGCAAAATCTATTATAAGGTCTATATTTGTTTTTTTAAGATTTTTACTAATTTTAATTAAATCTTCAATTGCTAATATAGCTTTTGGCATATCTTTGAAAATCTTAATAGCCTTTGGCAATATATCTTGATCTCCTTCTAGC
>CAKMYR010000101.1 GCA_929200175.1 uncultured Gammaproteobacteria bacterium | reverse complement strand
AAGGAGTTGCGAAATGGCCTGCTTTGGCTATTAATTACACCACTAAAACCCAATATTTATTCCGCATCAATAAAGGGATAAAAAATGCTTGGGATAATTCTAAAATTAATAAATGGATAGATGAATCAAAACGCCCTATTTTATTTGAAAATATGATTTATATAGGTGATGGTGCTACTGATGTTCCAGCAATGAAAATGATTAATCATCAAGGCGGCACTTCTATCGGCGTCTACACTCCTGATAATAAAAAAGAAAAAATTGAAGCAGAAAAATTATTAAAAAATAACAGAGCAAACTATATTTCCCCAGCAGATTATTCAGAAAATTCAAAACTAGATCAAATAATCAAATTAATTCTTAATCAAATATCAATGAAAGTTAATACTTAAAAAAAACATTCAATAAAATGAAAACATGAAATTTAATGAGCAATTAGAAAATTTACTAAAAACCCTTGATAAATTTATTGATTATGTGATTTATTATTAGGTTCGGTGGTTTTTAGTTTTAAAGTCAAAAAAATATTAATCTAGCTAATAGCAATAGAGGTAAAGCAAAATTAGATTTTTCTAACTATGTAGCACAAAAGGTTTTTGCTCCTGATGTGGTAAATCATAATAATTTATCTAAAGGATTTACTAAAAATAAAAGCAGATCTAGCCTATGGTATTTCAGTGTTTGGGATTTTAAATTTAAGAAATAAAAAAAGAGGCAGCGTCGATATCTCGAGGCCCCTCTTTCAATTTTTAGTTATACAGTATTATAAAAATGAGTGATAAATTTTTATTTAATAATATTAAAAATGAGTTTGGTCTTAGAGAATTAAGCCAAGATATAAATCTACCTTTTGTTAATAATAATCTTAATCCAAAACTTGAGTTAAGAGATTATCAAAAACAAGCCTTTACAAGGTTTTATAAATATTATGAAACTGATGATGTGCAGGCTTATAAAAAGCCTAATAATAATATCCACTTAGCCTATCATATGGCAACAGGTAGTGGTAAGACGGTAATAATGGCTGGGCTTATTTTGTACCTATATGAGAAAGGTTATAGGAATTTTTTATTTTTTGTTAATCGTGTGAAGATTGTAGAAAAAACTAAAGATAATTTTATTAATCAAATCTATAATAAATATCTTTTTAATGAAAAAATCATTATCAATAATAAGCAAGTAAATATTAAAGTAGTAGATAATTTTGCTGATTCATCAGTTGATGATATTAATATTTGCTTTACTACTATTCAAGGACTGTTTAATGATTTTCATAATGAAAAAGAAAACTCATTAACCATTGAAGATTTTAAAGAAAATAAAATATGTTTAATTGCTGATGAGGCTCATCATATTAATGCTAGCACTAAAGGACAATCAGAATTATTTGATAAATATGGCAACCTTAAAGCTAGTTGGGAAAATACGGTAGAAAAAATATTTAAAGCTAATAAAGACAATATCTTATTAGAATTTAGCGCAACTATTGAATTAGATAATAAAGAAGTTAGAGAAAAATACCTAGATAAAGTTATTTACCAGTATGATTTAAAAAACTTTGTTAAAGATAAATTTAGTAAAGAAATTTATTTATTTAAAAGTGATACTGGCAAACAAACACGCATATTACAAGCAATTATCATCTCAATGTATAGAGAGCAAATAGCGATTAAGCATAAATTAAATATTAAGCCTGTAGTATTATTTAAGTCATCTAAAATTGTTGAAAGCAAAGATAATCAAAAACTATTTGATAGTCTAATTGATAATTTAAAAGATAGTGATTTAGAGGCAATAAAAAATAAAACTGATATTAAGGTTTTAACTCAAGCCTTTGATTTTTTTAATCAAAATAATATTAGTTTGAATTTGCTCATTGAAAAAATAAAAATCGCTTTTGATAAGAAAAGATGTTTATGTACCAATAGTGATAAAGAATTAGAACTTAACCAAAAAAATCTTAATAATTTAGAAGATAAAAATAATAGCATTAGAGCAATATTTACTGTTGATAAGCTTAATGAAGGCTGGGATGTTTTAAATTTATTTGATATTGTTAGACTTTATGAAGGACAAAATACAGGTGGCAATAATAAAAGAAAGATTGGGCAAAAAACAGTTAGCGAAGCTCAACTTATTGGGCGAGGTGCAAGATATTGTCCTTTTAAAATAATGTCTAATGATAATAAATATATAAGAAAAATCGCAATACCTCTTGTTTGCTAATTTATCAATAAACACCCTTTAATTTTCTATTATTTTAGTTTGCAAGTCAGTAACTTTTCACTACAGATGTGATTGTAAATTTATGTGTTGTTTACTATAAAGATCAATTACAATTAGTTTGTAAAGTATACAATACTTAAGATAGTTTATCATCTACAACATGGTAAGTAGGATCCTCTAAAACATTGACTTCTACTAGGTTTTTTGCAGTTTTTAATAATAATCTGCATTCGGCACTTAAGTGTTGTAAGTGCAATGTTTTACCAGCGCGTTTATAGCGTGTAGCCAGTTTATCAATAGCTTGAATAGCTGAATGATCTAATGCTTTGGCGTTACCAAAATCAATATAAACATTATCAGTATCTGTTTTAGGATTAAATAATTCTTGAAAATGCTCTTTTGAAGCAAAAAACAAAGTACCATATACCTCATAAACATTATCACCTTTATCATTTTGACTGTGTTTGATGTAAATTTTACTAGCAGACTTCCAAGCAAAAGATAGCGCAGATAAAATCACACCAACAATAACTGCTAAAGCTAAATTATCAGTTAATACGGTAATAACAGCAACAGAAATACCAGTAATAATATCTAAAGTTGGTACTTTGCCAAATAGTCGTATTGTACTCCATTCAAAGGTACCAATTACCACCATAAACATTACGCCAACTAATACTGCGATTGGAATTATTTCAATATATTCAGACAAATAAATTATAAATAATAATAATGCAATAGAGGCGACAACGCCAGATAAACGCCCACGCCCACCAGATTTAATGTTAATAATGCTTTGTCCAACCATAGCACAACCGCCCATGCCTCCAAATAATCCGGTTACAGTATTAGCAACACCTTGCCCAATACTTTCACGGTTTGGCTGACCTGAGGTTTCTGTTAAATCATCTATTAAATTTAGTGTAAGTAAGCTCTCAATCAATCCTACTAATGCCATTGTTAGAGAGTACGGAAAGATAATTTTTAGTGTTTCTAAGCTAAATTCCACATCAGGAATGTGGAAAATTGGAAATACACCTTTAATGGAAGCAATATCTCCAACTGTACGAGTATCAAGATCAAGCCAAATTACTGCTAAACTACAGATAATAACTGCTATTAAAATTTCAGGTACAGCTTTGGTAATTTTCGGCAAAAAGTAAATAATTGCCATAGTAGCAGCTATTATCGCTAGCATAATCATTAGTGGCTCACCTGTAATCCAAGCATCACCAATTTTAAATTGTTTAATTTGCCCAATAAAAATAACAATTGCAATACCATTGACAAAACCTAAAAATACTGGGTAAGGTACAAGACGAATAAATTTACCAAGCTTTAGTAGTCCAAAAGCGATTTGAATAATGCCTGTTAATAATACTGCAGCAAATAAATACTCAACGCCATGAACTGCAACAAGCGTGCCAATTACTACTGCAATTGCTCCTGTTGCGCCAGAAATCATACCTGGACGGCCACCTATAATTGAGGTAACTAAGCCAATAGTGAAAGCGGCATATAAACCAACTAATGGGCCAACGCCAGCTAGTAAAGCAAAGGCAACAGCTTCTGGGACTAGAGCAAGAGCAACAGTTAATCCAGACAAAATATCATTTTTGGGATTGACAGAAATGTATTTATTAATTAGCGAAAAAAGCATATTATTTCCTGATTTTTAATTGCTATGACATTCTTTATAGCTTAATAATTTAACTTATTATTTACTTCTAATGCAAGAATAAATCTATTACTCATAGCGGTAAATTTCTTTTTTAGCTTTATTTTTATACGATAACTTTATTTACAAAAGTTGTAAAGTATAGCGTATTTATGTTTTAATAGACTGGTATTTGGATAACTATAAAACAGTTTTACATTAATAGTAGAAGATAATAATAAAACAAAGATAAAAAGTATTCTTTATAATTATAAAGAATATAAAATTACTGGTTTAGAATTTTACAATTAATCTAATTAAAATAAATTTAAAACTAATTTTGAAAAAACACTTGTATATTTTAAATAAAACACATTAAAAAAATGATCTATTTGTAGATTTAAAATTAATAATTATAATAATGTATAGTATTTTTAATAAAAAAAATAGTAATATCTTAAACTAGCATATGTTTTTTGGTAATCCTGTTTCTCGTTTTGACAAACAAATATTTGAAAAATTCACTGAAAAGCAACTATCGTTTTTTTGGAGACCAGAAGAAATTGATTTATCTAAAGATAGAATAGATTTTGCTAAATTATTACCAAATGAACAGCATATATTTATCTCTAATTTACAA
>CAKMYR010000100.1 GCA_929200175.1 uncultured Gammaproteobacteria bacterium | reverse complement strand
TGATAACGAAAAATTTAAACTGCTAGGTGCGAATGAAACTTGGAATTGGAGTGCTAGTGTTAGTGATAACTGAGTTCAGAATAGATATAATCAATGAACAATATGCTTCTAATATGATAAAAAAAGGAATTTCTATATTAAAGATTATGCTTGCAATTTATGCAACTTTGCACTTAAAGCTAAAATCACTTGAAAATTATATTAATTAGGTTATAGGGATACTCGCCTTTTCTTGTTTGTTCGCTATTAGTAAATCTCTTAAAATCATTTAAAAAGTCAAAAATTTAATCTTAAATTTTAAAACTACACTTTTAAGTTGTTTAACTATATAAGTACTTATGCTATTTTATTTATAGCAAAATAAATGATTCGGTAGCATATAAATGAACCTACTTCTAGTTTTATTACAGTGCTAAATTATTTTATACATGAATTTATCATACATAACTTTAGCAGTTTTTAAATTATAATTACTTAGATTAACAAACGAGTTTTTAGCTATGCATTTTATTTATAAAAAATTATTGCTGATATTGGTTGATAATTCTTTTAAAACTGCTTTAATTTTAGTTTAGTTACTAACAAAAACTCCCTGTAGATTAGATTTTTCTTTTCTACTGGTAGTTGACAAATTAGTAAAAAATCGTATATTTCAATTTGATATTGAGACAAAATCAGCAAAAACATGCACCTGCAACAACCCCCATTGCTACAGATGCTTTGTGTTGTTTTCCTAAAAACTACTAATTTTCAAGGATTTCTGTAAAAATACAAGAGTATGTTTTTACCAAATGCGACTTTTGATTTTTCATGATTTCTTTTGTCTCAATATCTTTTTTAGTGTAATCGTTGAAGAAGTGAAAATGCTCATCTAGCCTGTTTTTGATATCCGCAAGTCCAGCATTTTTAATCTCATCATTAGATAGTACTTGTATAGAAAACACAGGGTTTGTTGCTAAGTCAAAATCATATGTTTCTATTAATGTTATTAGCTTTTCTTTAATCCGAACATCTTTTGATTTTGAAAAACTATATTTAAACATTAGTGTAGCTAGTGCTTTTAAAACACCTAAACTATTAAGCATATTTGTTTCAGTTTTACTTTCCTTTAAAACCTTACTTATAGTGCTCCAAAAATCATAAGCTAGTTGTTTGCGATCCTCTACTTTAGATTTAGCTATACCGTGAGAATTTGCTCTATTAGTTAACAATTTGCTAGTTATCATTATAGCATTAGCTAAAGATATTCTATTTATTACTGAACAAAAATCTTTCTCTTTTAGCTCTCGTACAAGACTACTGACCGGGCTAGAGGTATCATAGGAAGTTACTAAAGATTGCTCTATGTTTTTACCTAAATTATTTAAATCATGAAACACCTGTCTTTCACTATCTATATTTAAACCTAAATGACATTCTATTTGAACGGTAGGTTTGTTATTAGCTACTTCGGATACCTCAAACATTGCATCTGCAAAAGTAACAATATCTTCTGGCTGATAAGGAGCTACTAGGCTAGTTTTCTTCACACGTCTACTAGTTTGTGTTTCATGCAAAAATGATAAAACTTGCTGCATGGCTTCACGTCTGTGTTGACCATCAATCACGTGTAGTAGCGTTTTTGAGCTTAAAGATATATTTACACAAGCAAAATCACCCTCAGAAGTAATCATTTCTTTAACTTTTAACTCTGATAAATCAGCGTCTATATTTCTTATATTGCATACAATAGGTTGTATGGCTGTATACGATTGGTACCCAATAATTTCTAGTACAGAGTCTAGCTCTTTACTTCTTTCTTTGCCACATGCAACTCTAATGCCTTGAGTTTGTTGTATTAATCCCTTTAAAAGAAAAACAGCAAGTTTTTTTGAATGGCTAGGGTTTAAATTCCTTTGTGCCACCTCTTCATCTTTTAGTGTAGACTTTGCATTTGATACTACGCTCTGTAAGAAAAAATCTTTCAATGGCATTGCAAGTAACATTGTAGTATTTCCTAAATTACAAGCCATCAATGCTTTTGTTGTAACTGTACTTCCACCATGCCCACGTGATGAAACACGTGATAAAAAAGTATCGTTTACATTATCTTTAGTGTCTTCTGTCATGCTCATTAAATCCTTAATTATGTATAAAAAATAGTGAATTTATATACAATATATTTCAAACTAATCGTATTTATACATTGTTCTTTTGTGGCTTGCAAGAATATTTTATTTTTTTATATAAAAATAGTTATCTATCTTTTTTGCTTATACGATTGGGATTGTTTATTGTTTTTTTGAAAGTGGGTCTAAAAATAAGATTTTTTTAAGCTAATACTTTTTTAGGGGATTTAAAGGTGATTTAGTTTAAAGCTAATACTTTTTCTTTAGAGGATTTCAAGTTGATTTAGTTTAAAGCTAATACTTTTTTCTTTAAGGGATTTCTAGGTAGCAAGGAATTAAAAGCCTTGCTTTACCTAGACGATTTCAAGGTAAATATTTCTCTATGTTTTCTGACACCAAATAATAATACACTTCTGCTTTTGTTAAACTCATTTTTTTACCTAGTGTTTCTACTTTAGCTTTCATATTGGTTGGCACAGATATACTTGATTTTTTCAAGATATCTAAGTCTTTTATAGATACTTTTAGCTTATTTGCTGTTTTTTCTTTTTGCTTTAACTTGATTTCAGCTTGTGATGGCTTTTCAAACTTCTTTTTTATTTTTAGAAGCTCTTTAGTGTCTTTTCGTAATTGTAGCTGTTCTTTTTTTATCTTACTGATCATACTAGTTACTACCTTTTTCATGTTTTCTATTTTAGATTCTTGTTCAGCAAGCATTTGCTCTCCTTGTTCAATATTTTCTTTTGTGATTTCTTTAGGTTGAACTGCCTCTTTTTCGTTGGCATAGGTAACCATTTCGCCATAATGTTTATTATTGTCTCTAGGTGGCTTTGTAATTAAAGCCCTTTTAGCTAAAATTCGCTTGCGCTCCTTCGGATCGTTTGTTGATGTCAGTGTCTTGTTTTCGGTTAACATTTTTTTACTCCTTGTTTTATATTTGAAAAAAGATTGATTTTACCTTTTTTTTTTTAAACTGCAATTTTTTTCATAGCTGTCTCAGGGTAAACGCATCTAAATTGCTGTATTTACACTACTTATAGCTAATAATTAAAATTAGAGTGTTAAAGCAAATAAAATTCATAACTTATTTTTTTTATTAATAATAGAAGAAATTCTTTTTAATATAAGTGTGTACTATGAATAACATTTTTGCGGAATGCTTTTTACCTTTGAAAGATCCACGTATTGATCGTACTAAAAAACATTATTTACTTGATATTATAGCTATTTCTATTTGTGGAATCTTATCAGGGGCTGAAAACTGGGAAGAAATAGAAGATTTCGGTAAAGGCATGAAAACTAGTTTAAACAATTTTTGGATATACCTAATGGCATACCATCACATGATACGATATCTCGTGTGTTTTCTCTTTTAGACCCTAAAAATTTTCAAGAATGTTGTTGGAAGTGGCTAAATAGGGTAAAAGAGATACTACCTGAAAGAATTAATAACGGTAGATGGTAAAACAATAAAAGGTTCTAAACGTAAAAATACGAATAAAAAGGCATTTCACATATTAAATGCGTGGTCTTGTGCTAACCAAATATGTTTAAGGTAAATAAAAGTAGATAGCAAAATAAATGAAATTACTTCTATTTCAGAGTTGTTACAGACCTTGTATATAAAAGGGGAAATTATAACCTTAGATGCGATGGGATCTCAGAAAAATATAGTAGATAATATATGTAAAGCAGAGGCAGATTATGTTATTGCTTTAAAAGGAAATCAGGGTGGTCTATACGAAGCAGCTAAAGATATCTTTAAGTTACAAGATAAAAATCTGGGCTTGTTACCTATTTATCAAGCAAAAAATGACATTTGTGGGGATCATGGCCGTATAGATGAGCGTAAAGTTGAAGTGCTTCCTGCATATAAGCTTGAAGAAGAGCTTGATAAATCTTGGAGTGAACTTAATAGCTTAATGCGTGTAACTTATACTAGAATAGAATCTACAAATATAAAAATAGAGCAAAGATATTACATCAGCTCCCTTCCAGCTGATAATCCTGAAGCTATTTCTGGTGCAATTAAAATCACACTGGCAAGTAGAAAACTGCTTACATTGGAGTCTTGATGTTGCATTTAGAGAAGATAATAGTCGCATACGTAAAAAATGTAGCTACGAATATGTCATGGATAAGAAAGTTTGCTCTAGGATTACAAAACAATGAAAAATCTTTCAAAGCCAGCATTAGGTGTAAGCAAAGAAAAGTACACAGTAGCCTAGAATATCTGTACAAAGTTTTCCTGCAAGATTAATAACATGCGTTAAGTATATTAGACTCGCAGGTATAACAATTTAGATGCGTTTACCCTGATATCTGTCTTTTTACAAAAAAAACTCTAACTGAGGCTTTAGTATCATTTTTTAATTTATAACTAGATATACTATTTAGGAATTATTGATAATAAATTATCAGCCTGATCTATAAAAAAGTTA
>CAKMYR010000099.1 GCA_929200175.1 uncultured Gammaproteobacteria bacterium | reverse complement strand
GACATATGCTTTGTACCTAGATTAAGAAATTTATAACTTCTAAATATAAAGCTTAAATACTCACCCATAATATTTTTTAATGGTCTCAACACATATAATTCTGTTGTTCCAAAACCAAATTTTGAATCTAAGTTATTTAAAAAAGCACCTTTACCATTTTCAAAGCAAGGTGTAATTTTTGCTAATACTACATCATTACGTTGGAAATATGTAAATCCTTGATATACTTCAGATAATGGTAATTTTATGTCACAGGTTATTTTCCAATTTGTAGAAATTTTTTCCATAGGAAGAAATGTAACATTAGTATTTAAATCAGTATTTTTTATTGATTCACTTTTTGAAGGGTTAAAAATTACAACTTGTTTAATTTTCATATTTTCCCAATGCTCAGGAATTTCACCCAACCAATCAACATCACTATCCTTAAGTTTTACATTAGGATTTATACCTTTAGTTACCGCCTCGTTAATAATAACCTGTTTTTGTTCTTGTAGTAATTTAATTAATTGTTGTTTTGCTTTGATAAATTTAGTGATTTTATCTGTCTGCAAATCTAAATAGCTAGCGATTTGGTTTTGTTCTTTTATTAGAGGGATTGGAAATACAGTATTTTTTATGTCTCCTAATGTCAAACCAAACCTAGTTACACCTTTTGCACAAACATAAAGTTGATTTGCTATGGGGGCAGAAGAAAATGCTCTATATAAAAATTTATTTTTAACTTTGTTTGAAAAAGGTCTAATTAAAGTTAAATGATAAGCACAAACAGTTTTAGTTAATTTATCAATTACAAAAGCAGGAACTGCAATATCTTGCCAATTTGCAGAATCTTTAGTTATAATTATATCGTCTTTTTCTAACTCAAGTTTTTGAATCTCTTCTTTTGTTGCTGTAGCTTTCATAAAGTCAATAGAACTAGTAATATAATCATTTTTATATACATCTACATAATTACACAGCAATACAGCAACCTCATTACTATTTGTTTTTTTATCCACCCCACTAGATCGTACTAGTGATATTATACGAAGTCTTCTAACTATCCAACTATCAGGAATTTCCCCCAACCAAGCTACACCAGAGTCTTTATATTTTGGGTACGGTTGCATTATTGCACCTCGCCAATAATATCAGTTAGCAAGCCATCGGTTTGTTGCTCTAAAACACGAATATCTGCAATAATTTCTGTTAAAGTACGCATAGGTTTAGGTTTGTAAAAATGCTTAGTAAAAGAAATTTCATAGCCTATTTTAGTTTTTTTATGGTCAACCCAAGCGTCTTGATTATATGGCAAAACTTCACGTTTAACAAACTCAGCTACGCCCCCTGGTTCTGTTAATGGTATCTGCTCACTATCTCTTAAAGTGCTATCTGCTTCGTATTCAACTATTAATTGCTTACCGTCTACTTCGGTTAAGAATAAACCAGCAAGCGCATCAGGGCTAACTTTACCTAGCTGATAACTTTTCTTAATAACAGGTGCTGCAGTTGCAGAAGTTACAGTAAGCATTTTTCTAATTATTGTTTCTGATTTTTTAATAAATTTAAAATTCAATTCTTTAGCCTGTTGTTTAACCAGAGCTAAAAACTTGTTATAATCCTCTAGTTCTAATGTACCTATGTTTTCAGTTACATTTGTTATTAATACGTATAATTGTTGTTGCTTTGTATCTATACAATGCTGTTCAAATAAATTTAGGTTGTCAGCATCCAAATTAACTGCTAAGCGTAAAGGTCGCTCTACTGTTACTTGAGAATAACCAAAGTCTTGATTAGCGAAAATTTTAGAATGCTCTGTAGCTTTAGGGTCGAGGATAAGATCACAAATGTTTTTAATATGAGTTTCAGTGAATTTACAGTTTCTTTTCCCCATATTTTTATGTAATGGCTGAGACCAACTAGTAGCATCAATCAATTGAACTTTGCCTTGGCGTTTAGATGTTTTTTTATTAGTTAATAACCAAATATAAGTAGCAATTGGTGTGTTGTAAAAAATACTTTCTGGTAATGCAATAATAGCTTCAAGCCAATCGTTTTCGATGATCCAACGGCGAATATTACTCTCACCACCGCCTGCATGACCTTTAAATAAAGCTGAACCATTATGTACATGAGCAATACGGCTACCAAGCTTAGTTGCGGTTTTCATTTTAGCTAACTTATTAACTAAAAACATCAACTGGCCATCGTCATGTGCGGTTACCATTTTATACTCGGCTTCACCATCATATTGAACTATAAATCTAGGATCTGTAAAATTTTTATCACCATCAGTCATATTTTCTAAATCTTTTTTCCAACTTGTACCATATGGTGGGTTAGATAGCATAAAATCAAACTGCTGAGCGGTAAAAGCATCGCTAGATAGGGTAGAGCCATATTTAATATTATCAACATCTTCACCGCCGCCTTTTATTAATAAATCTGACTTTGCAATGGCGTAAGTTTCTGCTTGTGTTTCCTGTCCATAAAGATGAGTTGATACTTGTTTGCCTTGCTCTTTAGCTAACTTCTTTAAACGTTCATCAGCAACTGTTAGCATACCACCAGTACCACAAGCACCATCGTAAACTAAATAAGTAGATGATTCTATTTTATCTGCAATAGGTAAAAAGATAATATCTGCCATCAGGTTGATTACATCACGAGGAGTAAAGTGTTCCCCAGCTCCTACGTTGTTGTCTTCACTGAATCGACGAATTAGTTCTTCAAAGATTGTACCCATGCTATGGTTGTCTAACCCAGCAAGTAATTCTTTGCCGTTCTCATCAACTACAGGATTAGGACTTAAATTAATTTTTGGATTTACATATTTATCAATTAAAGCACTAAGAGCACCAGCTTTCACGAGGGTTTTTATTTGATCTTCATTAAACTTAAAATTGTCTAGTATATCTTGCACATTAGCTGAAAAACCTGCTAAATAAGTTTTAAAGTCATCTTTTAATTGTTGCGATTTGGATCTACTTTTTAAATCTTTAAGGGTAAAAGCCGAGTCATTATAAAAAGCTTGTTTTGCTTCTTGGCATAAAATTGCAGCTTGCTCTTGAATACCTGCTTTATCAAGCTGTTGCTTTTTATTTAATACCGCTTGTTTAGTTGGCTCTAGCAAGGCATCTAAACGACGGATAACTGTCATTGGTAAAATGATATCTCGGTATTTACTGCGAGTATAAGTACCTCGCAAGACATCGTCGGCAATACTCCAAAGGAAGTTTACTATTTGATTGTGAGTGTTAGATTTCATAGTTTAATGGCAACTTTTAAAAATGGTTAATTACTATAAATTGCTCTATGCGAGCATCTTGTGTTTTAATCTGAAAGAATTAGATGGTTTGAAGTTAAGTAGCATTATATATTAGAATTGTAATATTACAACAACATTAAGGATAACCATGTGTGAACAAATATTATCTGTTATTTCATATATAGATTGGTCAGAGTTTGCTAAAGTCGTAACTTCTATTTGGCTTGCTATCATTGCAACCCTAGCATTAACTACTTGGAAGCGTAAATTAAAGACGGAACAAAAAACAGAATTGCTTGATAAATTAACAACTGCTGTTTATTACTTTAAAAATCATCTTATACATCCTGCAGTTTATTTTGAAACAATAAAGACTGATTTTAAAAAGAACTTTCCAGAATATAGCAAAAACCAAGAACAAGTAGCGATGAATTTTATTTCTGAAAAAGGCGAAATGTATTCTAAACTTTTAGAAGAATCTCTTAAAGGCTGCAAAGAAAAGCGAGACGAAGTTGAAAATCTTATAATTCAAGTGCAAGTATTAAACTTTATTGATCACAAAAACTGTTCTGATGCTTGCTATCAAGTTATTCATCAGTATTCAGAATTTGCAACCTTAGCCCTTAATGTAGGTAATATAAATTGCACACCTATCCAAGCAGTTGCTACGCTAGATAAAATTTTTGCTCTTAACCCTGAAAAAATTAGAGATGATTTACATAAAGAGCATGTAAAATATTTAGAATTTGTAAGAAAAAACTATAAACGTATATAAATAAATTAGTCTAGACATTAAGAAATAATTTATAGATTAAAACCCATTTGTTGCGGTTTTCTTTTTATTACTTCTTGTTCTTGTATTTTTGTAAATATTTTAGTTAAACTAGCTTTATTTGTTTGTTTGTTTTTTGCAAGTTTGGTAGCACCCATTTCAAGCAATATTTTATTACCTAGTGCATCAGTAGATATATTTTCATATTGTGCTACAAATAGAGGCAATTTAGATTTTAGTGTTTGCTTTCCCGCATTTATTGTACCGCCTGTTTCCCCAGCTTCTATAACAATCATTGCACGACTAAGAGCAATAATTAACTGGTTACGCATCATCGCTCTATAAATTTTCCAAGGTTCATCAGGTTCAAATTGGCTAATAATAAGAACTCTTTTATCATCCCAAACATCTTTTAATGCTTTTTTTATTCTAAAATGGTTTATACCCTCAGGAATAACAAAAATAGTTTTACCGCCTGCTTTCAAGCTATTATAATGAGCTTCAAAATCAACCCCAGCTGCATTACCCGAAATTACAG
>CAKMYR010000098.1 GCA_929200175.1 uncultured Gammaproteobacteria bacterium | reverse complement strand
ATCTAGCTAATTTTTCAAAATCAATTACGATTTCTTTACGACTATTATCACTAACATCGCTTCTTTTAACATCAGTAACACCAGGAGTATTTAACAATATATCTTCTAACTTATCCATGGCTTTTTTTCTTTGCTCTTCGTTGTTTCCTAAAAGTTTGATATCTACACTTTTACTAGATGGCGGACCTCCAGTTTGAATATTAAATTCGGCATACTCAACTCCTTTTATGTTTTTAACTGCAGGCTTTAATTTTTCTAAAATATCTAAAATACTAGTTCTTTTTGCATCACTTGGAATTAACTTTATTTGAATAGTTGCTAAATTACTTGATGAATAATCAATATTAGTTTCTAATAATTCTAATTCATCTCCTATTATTTGTTGGATTGTGTTTTCAACTTTTTCTACTACTTCTAGGGTTTTATCAACAGATGAGCCAATTTTAGTTTCAATCTCGGAAAGTATAATATTAGATCCTTTTGGTGGAAAAAGCTCAAATCTAATATTTTTAGCTGTAAAAAATCCACTAAAAACAATGAAAGATAAAAATACAATAAATACTAAATATCTAAATCTTAAAAACTTTTTGGCCATTTTTAAAAACATCTCTTCTATTTTTTTAAACCAAGCTCTGTCTTTAGATGTTTTTAAATGAGCAATGTGTGCAGGCAAAATAACAACTATTTCCAATAAAGATATTAACAGAGCAAAAATCACCACCACTGGTATTATGTAAATAAATTTACCCATAGTGCCACTCATTAAAAACATTGACGACATAACTAAAATCGAAGTTAATATTGTAGCTAAAACAGGCCTTATAACTTTCTTTATTCCAATTACAACAGAAGAGATATTATTTCCAAACTTATTTTTAGCTTTAACTATACTTTCAGAAACTATGATGCTATCGTCTACCACTATTCCTAACACTAAAATAATAGCTATTAAAGATATTAGATTAATAGTTTCATTTGCTACCCATAATAAAACTACAGTTCCTAATAAACTTACACTAACTCCAACTGCCACCCAAAATGCTGTTTTAATATTAAGGAAAATTCCTAAAATAATTAAAAGTAGCGCAAAACCAATAACTCCATTTTTAACAACAATAGAAACCCGATTATCTACTTCTACTGATAAATCATAAACTATATCAATACTTACATTATCAGGAAGATTGAATGCTTTATATTCTTCTAATTTATTTTTAATATTTTTTACAGTTTTTATAATGTCAGAGTTAGGTTTTTTATCAACAAAAAGAATAAGCCCTTCTTCGCCGTTTATCCGAACAATATTCTTTTTTTCTTTAAGTCCTTTTTCAATCTTTGCTATATCTTTTAAAAGTATTTGCCTTCCTTTAAAATTAGATTTTATAACTAAATTTCCTAATTCATCTAAATTTTGAAATTTTGCTAAAACTACGATATTTGCATTATCGACATCTTGGTTATCATCTCCAACTGTATAACGATAATTGCGCTCTCTAATTTGATTTGTTACATTATCTATAGATAATTTATAAGTAGCTAGTTTTTTAGGATCTATATTTATTTTTATTTCATCTTTTAGATATCCACGTTTATCAACACTTGCAACTCCATCGTATGTCTCTATTTTTTTCGCTAAATCATCAAGAGTATCTCTTAATTCTTTATATGGCAAGTCCCCTCTTAGAACAAGCTTTAACATTTCTTTATTAGTCTTAATTTCTTGTATTACAGGGCTTTTTGCATCTGAAGGAAAATTAGCAGATCCATTGCTAACTGCTGTTCTAATATTTTGCTTTACTTGTTGTACATCTTTAGCATCTTGGTCTATTTGAACAACAATATGAGTAAAGCCTTCTGAAGAAACTGATTCATAAAAATCAATATCGTCAAGAGTTTTTATTTCATCTTCAATTGGAATAGTTATATCATTTTCGACATCAACTGGAGATGAATTAGGATAAGCAACATAAATTGTAAGAACTTCCAAACTAACATCAGGAAATCTAGTTTTTTGAATATTGAACATAGCTAGTATTCCTAAACCTAAAATACCAATACTAAGTACTTGTGCTAATTTGTGTTGTTTTATAAAAAATTCAAACATTATTAAATATAATATATAGACAGAATTATGATGATTATACTTTTTTCCATTACAGTCAAAATAAAAATTTAAAATAAAACTTATTTATAACTATTTTATTAAATAATGAAAAAATCTAATCCTTGGCTAAATCAACATTTAAATGATGAATATGTAAAAAAATCAAAGCAACAAAATTATCGCTCTCGTGCGGCATATAAATTGATTGAAGTTATCACAAAACATCAGTTTATTAAACAAGATTCTTATGTTCTTGATTTAGGAGCAGCACCGGGAAGCTGGAGTCAAGTAGTTAGTAATATTATTGGTAAAAACGGCAAGATAATAGCTAATGATATTTTAGATATTGAGCCAATTAAAAAAGTAGAGTTTTTACTTGGAGATTTCACCGATGAAGATGTTTATAATCAACTACTTAAACTTATAAATAATAATAAAATTGATGTCGTGTTATCAGATATGTCTCCAAATTTAAGCGGACATCCATCTATTGATATGCCAAAATCAATGTATTTATGTGAACTTACAATAAATATTGCTGTTAAAATTTTACAACAAAATGGTTACTTATTTATGAAAGTATTTCAAGGCAGTGGTTTTGACGACATAATTAGATCCTGCAAAAATTATTTTAATAAAGTAACAATACAAAAACCTAAAGCATCAAGAGCAAAATCTAAAGAAATATATTTACTAGCAAATCAATTAAAATAAAAACTATGAAAGATTTTTCTGACATTCAAAAATTAGTCGCAACAGATTTACAAAAAACTGATGATAAATTAAAAGAACACCTTAAATCAAATGTTTCTTTAATTAATCAAATAAGCTCTCATATAATTCAAGCAGGAGGAAAACGCTTACGCCCTTTACTTTTATTACTATCAGCTAATGCCCATAATTATAAAGGAAATAATCATTATTTAATGGCAGTAGTAATTGAGTTAATTCATACTGCTACTTTAATACATGATGATATTGTTGATGAATCAGTTACTAGAAGAGGTAAATATGTTGCAAACAAAATATGGAGTAATGCAGCGAGCGTGTTAGCAGGAGATTTTATTTATTCTCGTGCGTTTGAAATGATGGTCAAAGCTGACTCTATGTACATTATGCAAATTTTATCAAAAACAACTAATAACATTGCCGAAGGTGAAGTATTACAATTATTAAGATGTAAAAATTCACAAATATCAGAAAAAGAATATTATCAAGTAATTAAACTTAAAACTGCTTATTTATTTAAAGCATCCACCCAAATAGGAGCGGTTTTATCTAAGGCAAATAAAAACCAAGAATTAGCAATAACAAATTATGGAATGTATTTAGGAAATGCCTTTCAAATTATGGACGATTTATTAGATTATGAATCTGATTATAAAATTACAGGTAAAAAAATTGGGAATGATTTAGCAGAAGGTAAAGCTACTATTCCAATTATTTATGCTTTAAACAATACTTCTGGAGTAGAAAATAAATTCCTTAAAGATTCTATAGAAAATGCAGATAATTCTAATATTGAAAAAGTAGTTGAAATTCTACATTCGGTTAAAGCATTTGATTACACTAGACAAAAAACTCAAAAATTTTCTAAATTAGCTAAAGAATGTTTAGTTAATCTAGAAGAATCTGATTATAAACAAGCATTAATTTTGCTATGTGATTTATTACTAGAGCGTAAATCATAGTGTTAACTAGTGAAATTAAACAAGAAATTCGCCAATCATTAGAAATAGCAAAAAACACTACTTGTGATTTTAAAACAAGAAAAGTGCAAAATAAAATGATAGCTGAAATTTCTAAGATATTAACAGACGAATATCCTAATAAAAATGTTTTATGTATCGAAGCCCCAACAGGCACAGGTAAAACAATAGCCTATCTTTTAAGTGCAATCCCTATTAGTTTAAAAAATAATAAAAAATTAATTATTTCTACTTCCAATGTAGCACTCCAAGAACAGTTATTAAATAAAGATATTTTAGAAGCTAAAAAATATTTACAAAAAGATTTTAAATTCGCTTTAGCAAAAGGTCGTTATCGCTATTTGTGTATTCGTAATTTAATTAATTTAATTGAAAACAAAACTTCTGACACTTTTTTATTTAATGATGAATTATCAAATAAATTAAATACATTATTACAAAACTATTCTAGTCAAAAATGGGACGGAGAAATAGATAGTCTAGAAAATAAATTAGATGATAATTTATGGAAAAAAATAGCTTGTAATCGCCTTAATTGTACTGCAAAAGAATGTGAATTTTATAATGATTGTGTCTTTTTTAAAGCTAGAAGAAATATTGCAAAAGCAGATGTAATAATCGCTAATCATGATCTAATTATTATAGATTTAATGGCTGGTAATTATATATTTCCAGATATAGAAAATTCTATTTTTATTTTTGATGAAGCGCATAATTTGCACCAAAAAGCCGTTGAAATTTTTACCTTAAATTTAAAC
>CAKMYR010000097.1 GCA_929200175.1 uncultured Gammaproteobacteria bacterium | reverse complement strand
AAAAATTTTCCAGTTTTAATCCAAGCAATTGATATAGAAAAGCTATCTAATCTTTCTGGATACAATATTATTCCAATGATAGCATTATTAGATATTAATGAAAAATATGGATTTTATCGGCAATGGAAACCTTTTTATGGCAGTGTAGACAAACATATAGGTTATGCGATACAGTGGTTTTTAATGGCTATAGCGCTTATAATTATTGCTATTCGTATTTTTATAAAATACAAAAATAAAACATAGCTATTAATAAATTAGTTATTCAAGAATTGTATCTAATTTAATATGTTTTAAGGTTGACTGATATTCATCTAATTGATCAAAATTAAGATATTGATAGATTTTGTCATGCTTAGGTTCAATATATTCCATAGCTTTTAAATATTGTTCTATCGTTGGTATATAGCCAAATTTAGCCGTTATTGCCGCCAATTCAGCAGAAGACAAATACACATTTGCATTATCTCCTAATCGGTTTGGGAAATTGCGTGTTGAAGTTGAAATTACAGTGGAATTTTTAGCTACTCTTGCTTGGTTTCCCATACAAAGAGAGCAGCCCGGAACCTCAGTATTTTTAGTTAGTTTATTAAATATTTTATAAACGCCGTCTTTTTTTAATTGCTTTTCATCCATGCGTGTAGGTGGAACAATCCAAAGCTTAGTTGGTAAATTAGAGCTATTTTTTAATAATTCGCTAGCAGCTTTAAAGTGCCCGATATTAGTCATGCAAGAGCCAATAAAAACTTCATCAATTTTTGTTTTTGCTACTTCTGAAAGCGTTTTAACATTATCTGGATCATTTGGACAAGCTAAAATAGGCTCTTTAATATCGTCTAAATTAATTTCAATTATTGCTTTGTATTCACAGTTTTTGTCGGCTTTTAATAATTCTTTAGATTCTAGCCATTTTTGCATTTCTTTAATTCTTTTTGCTATAGTTTTATTATCTTGATAGCCAGCAGAAATCATTGATGATAGTAAGGCAATATTAGAGTTTAGATATTCGGTAATAGGCTCTTTATTAAGTTTAACAGTACATCCATTTGAGCTACGTTCAGCAGAAGCATCTGCTAATTCAAAGGCTTGCTCTACTTTTAAATCCTCCAGCCCCTCAATTTCCATTATGCACCCAGAAAATATATTTTTTTTATTAGTTTTTTCTACAGTAAGAAGCCCTTTTTTAATAGCCATATAAGGAATAGCATTAACTATATCTCTTAAGGTAATACCTTTTTGCATTTTGCCGCTAAAGCGAATTAATACAGATTCTGGCATGTTAAGAGGCAAAACCCCAAGAGATGCGCCAAATGCAACTAGTCCAGAACCAGCAGGAAAGCTTATGCCTATTGGAAAACGAGTATGCGAATCCCCTCCTGTGCCTACAGTATCAGGCAAAAGCATACGATTAAGCCAAGAATGAATAATTCCATCTCCGGGTTTTAAAGAAACACCGCCACGAGATTCAATAAAATCCGGCAAAGAGTGTTGTAATTCTAAATCTACAGGCTTAGGATAGGCTGCAGTATGGCAAAAACTTTGCATAACTAAATCAGCTGAAAATCCAAGACAGGCTAATTCTTTTAATTCATCGCGCGTCATTGCTCCTGTAGTATCTTGTGAGCCTACTGTTGTCATTATAGGCTCGCAATAACTGCCAGGACTTATTCCTTGTACTCCGCAAGCCTTACCTACAATTTTTTGTGCTAAAGTGTAACCAGAGTTATTTTTATTGCTGTTTTGTGGACGTAAAAAAACATCACTAACTGGCAAATTTAAATCTTTACGAGTCTTATCAGTTAATCCTCTGCCGATAATTAAATTAATACGATTGCCAGCACGAATTTCATCAGTAATAGTATTAGGATTTAGTTTAAAAGTTGCAATATTATTATTGTTTGAATCAGTTATTTTGCCATCAAAGGCACATATATTGATTTCATCGCCAGTATTGATTTTAGTAACATCACATTCAATTGGCAACATTCCAGAATCCTGAGCGGTATTAAAGAAAATTGGCGATATTTTATTAGCTATAATAAAGCCGCCATTACGCTTATTTGGAATGTATTCAATATCTTTTCCTATATGCCATAATAGGGAATTTATAGCAGATTTTCTTGATGAGCCTGTGCCTAATATATCGGCTACAAAGACTATAGGCAGACCGGATTTTTTTAATTCTGCTATAGTTTCAATCGGGTTTTTTGTTTTTTTAACCAACATAGATTGCGCATGTAATGGAATATCTGGTCTTGACCAAGCTTCAGTAGCAGGAGATAAGTCATCTGTATTTACTTCGCCATCTATTTTAAAAACTTTAGCTTTAATTTTTTTAGCTAAGGGAGGCTTATCATTAAACCAATCAGCTCTACACCAACTATCTATTACATTTTTTGCATGATTATTGGTATTAGATTTTTCTAAAATATCTTGGTAAGCTTCATAAACAAGCAAAGTATTAGATAGCGCCTTACTAGCTTGTTTGGCAACTTTTGGTATGTCTAATAATTCAATTAGCACTTTTACATTGTAACCACCTAACATAGTGCCTAATAAAAATGTTGCATGCTCTTGACTAATAGCATTACATTTTTGCTTATTTTTAGCAACGCTTGCTAAGAAGCTAGCTTTAACATACGCCGCCTCATCAACTCCTGGAGGAGTTTGGTTAGTTAATAAATCAAGATAGAAGTTTGCATCATTATCAGCAATTAAATTGTCTATTACTGATTTAACTTGTTTTGCATTTAATGCTAATGGAGGTAAATTATTTTTTTGGCGTTGTTTTAATTGTTTAAGATAATCTATCTTCATTATTTAGTATGAGTTTGGTTAAAATACAATTATACTATTTTCTTTAAATTTATAATAATTAACGAACATAGTTTATATAAAATTATTAAAGATGAAACTTAATCAATTAACAGCAATCTCTCCTATTGATGGACGCTATTTTGAAAAAACAAAAGTAATAAACTCTATTTTTAGTGAGTTTGGGCTAATAAAGTATCGTGTTTTGGTGGAAATAAAATGGTTTTTGGTGTTAGCAAAAAACAATATATCATCAAAAATACCCCAACTTAGTAAAGAAAACTTATTATTTTTAGAAAACATTATTGCTAATTTTTCAATTAAGGATGCAAAAATTATTAAAGATATTGAGAATACAACCAATCATGATGTTAAGGCAGTAGAATATTTTTTGAAAGATAAATTTAGAAACAATGATGATCTTAAATCAGGATTAGAATTTATTCATTTTGCCTGTACTTCTGAAGATATAAATAATCTATCTTATGCTTTAGCTTTAAAAGATGGGCGAGAAATTATATTAAATAAAATGCAAAAGCTAATAGAACTTATGGCGATGATGGCGAAAGATAATGCAAAATTAGCAATGATTTCAAGAACTCATGGACAAAAGGCCTCCCCAACAACAATTGGCAAAGAAATAGCTAATTTTGTTAGTAGATTAAAAACACAAGCAAAAAAATTAGAAGAAATAAAAATTATGGGCAAATTCAACGGCGCTGTAGGTAATTTTAATGCCCATAAAACAACTTGCCCTAAAGTAGATTGGAGATTAATTAGTAATAATTTTATTAATAGTTTTGGGGTTAACTACGCTAAATATACTACTCAAATTGAGCCGCATGATTATATTGCTGAATATTTTCATGCTATTAGTCGTTTTAATAATATATTGATTGATTTTTGTTGTGATGTTTGGGGCTATATTTCGCTTGGATATTTTAAACAAAAATTGACTAAAAATGAAGTAGGCTCTTCTACTATGCCGCATAAAATTAATCCTATTGATTTTGAAAATGCCGAAGGTAATTTGGGGCTTGCAAATTCTATTAATACATATATGGCAGACAAGTTAGTAATTTCTCGTTGGCAAAGAGATTTATCTGATTCTACAGTACTTAGAAACTTAGGGGTAAGTCTAGCGCATTCTTTAATAGCTTATGATTCAATTATTAAAGGAGTTAACAAATTAAAAGTTGATAGCGAAGCTTTAGCAAAAGATTTAGATAATTCATGGGAAATATTAGCTGAGCCGATTCAAACTATAATGAGGCTTTATGGCATTGAAAATCCTTACGAAAAATTAAAAGAATTAACCAGAGGACAAGCTATAAATAGAGAATCATTGCAAGATTTTATAAAAAATTTAGATATTCCAGATAAGGCTAAAAAGGAGTTATTAGCATTAAAGCCAAGTAATTATATTGGTTATGCCGATGAGTTAGCACAAGACATTTAAAATAGGTATAATTCCCTATTTTTAAAAAATATTAATAGCAAAAAAGGAGCAAAAACCCATGGTTAGGATTAGATTAGTCAGAGGGGGAGCTAAAAAAAAGCCTTTTTATTCGATTGTAGTAACTGATTCTAGAAAACCTAGAGACAGTGGTTACATAGAACGTATTGGATATTTTAATCCGATAGCAAAAGGTAAAAAGACTAGGCTCACCTTAAACGAAGAAAGATTGTTATATTGGAAAGATAAAGGAGCTAAGCCCTCTGATAGAGTGAAGCGACTAGTTAAGGAATTTAACAATCCAGAGCTTTATCAAAAACACTTAGACGCTAAAATCGCCAAGCTTGA
>CAKMYR010000096.1 GCA_929200175.1 uncultured Gammaproteobacteria bacterium | reverse complement strand
AGACAATATAATTAAACAGTGTTTAACAAGTATAGGTACTATTTTTAAAAATGCTGCTTTTACTGTAGTCACTAATAATTTTATATCTTGGATAAACAAAATTATACCAATATTACCAGTTTAAATATTTCTAAATAAAGTTTTAGATACTACAATTATCTTAACCTTACATAGTACAATTAAAGTGTATCTTTTTTGCTTTTATTATAAACTATATCAAAAATAAACTCTTTATAGCGTCGTTGAAAATCTTCGTTTTCAGTAAATTTTTGGTAAATTTCAGTATTAGTAGTTAATAAATTGTGTATAATTTTTTTTAGATTATTATCTGAACTAATTTTAGCATTTTGTTTATCCGAATATTTTATTTTATCCATTACCTCAGAATTTTCTTGCATTGCTTTTGGTAAGTCTTGCGTTAGTATTTTATAAATCTTATCTTTATCAGACCACTCGATATCACCAAATCTTTGATTAAAATCATTCATGATATTTTCTAAAGTATCAATCTCTACTTCAGCTTTACCAGCTCCTGCTTCAGCAGGAATAGGCGCTACTTCGCCTTCACTGTCATTAAGTATAATACTTTCTGTTGTTTGTTTTGATGATCTATAGCTATCTAACTTAATACTTTCTATTAATCCTTCAGTTAAATCATCATCTTTTGTAATAAATAATTTTGGTACTAAATACCTTAAAAACCAAAATATTTTTTCCCATTGTTGGTTAGCAAAATCAAGTATTTTTGCTAAATAACTGTACAGTCGTAAAAAAGCTTTAGCCTTACTTTTAAAATCAATTTGTTGATTATCATCAAGGTTATTTTTAAATATTACAGTGGAGTTATCGAGGATAGGATCTAATAAATGACGTTCAGCAGTATTTATATATTGAGCAAAAAAGTCATTCACATCATCTAAAGAATACACTTCAAAATTTTCCAGATCATCAATAAGATCATGCAACTTATTAGGGTCTGTTTCTGTTGCTAGTGTGGTGGTAGTGTAATATGGCTCAAAAGCATATTTTATATCAGTAGTATCATTATAAAAATCTAATACAAACGTATCTTTTTTAGCTTTATTTGCCCTGTTTAATCTGGATAATGTTTGCACTGCTTTAATACCAGCTAATTTTTTATCAACATACATAGTATGCAATAAAGGTTCATCAAAACCAGTTTGATACTTTTCGGCAACAATTAAAAATTTATATTCTGTTCGTTTAAAATTTTTAGGAATATTGTTTTTATATTGAGTACATTTATTCATTGAATTTTCATTATATTCAATACCTTTTAATTCTTTAGTGCCTGAAAATGCAACAATTGCTTTGAAAGGTGAATTTATTTCTTGCAAGTATTTATCGAAAGCCTGTTTATATTTAATTGCAACTTCTACACTCTTAGTTACTATCATAGATTTTGCTTGATTATTTATTAAATGCTTTACCTTATAATGAAAATGATCAATCATAATTTTTGCTTTTTCATTAATAGCAAACTCATGGCCTTCTACATGGGTACGTAGTTTTTTTTGTGCTTGCTTGCTATCAAACTCTGGGTTACCGTCTACAATTTTAATCAATTTATAATAAGAATTATAAGTAGTATAATTTTTTAATACATCTAAAATAAAGCCTTCTTCTGTAGCTTGTTGCATGCTATAAAGGTGAAAAGCATAAAATTTATTTTGTGTTTTGCCGTTTTCATCAATATAGGTATCTGTTGATTTTACCCCAAAGGTTTCTAAGGTTTTATTTTTAGGCGTGGCAGTAAAAGCAAAGTACGAACCATTAGTAATCATTTTACGACTAGCAATTAATTCATTTATCTGATCTTCTAAACTTGTAGTTTCTTCTTGCTCTGGCTGTTTTTCTGCTAATATCGCATTCATTTTTGATGATGTTTGTCCACTTTGCCCAGAATGTGCTTCATCTATTATAATACCAAATTTACTGTTAGCTAAATGTAGCATTTCATCTAATAAAAATGGGAAAGTTTGCACTGTACAAATAATAACTTTTTTTTGATCAGCTAAAGCTTGTTTTAAATTATCAGTTTTACTATTACTATCACTAGTAATATGTGCGACTATACCTTTTTTAGGTGAGAACTGTTTAATATCTTCACTTAGTTGTTTATCTAAAACTACTCGATCAGTAATAACAATAATAGAATCAAATATATTTTTTGTGCCTGTAGTATCAAATAAACCATGCAATTGATGTGCTAACCAAGCGATAGATTTAGATTTACCCGAACCTGCTGAATGCTGAATTAAATATTTATTACCAATACCATATTGCTTCGAATGATCAAGCAATTGGCGTACAGCAGTTAACTGATGATACCTTGGAAATATCATTACTTTTTTAGTTTTACCATCAATGTCTTCTGATGTGATTTTAGCAAAGTTATCTATAATATTAGCCAAAGAATTTTTTGTTAATACTTCTTCCCACAGATAATGAGTTTTTAATCCGTTAGGATTTACAGGGTTACCAGCACCACATTTACCAGTAGCTTTACCAGCATTTAAGCCTTTATTAAAAGGCAAAAAATCAGTTTTTTTATTATTTAGTTTGGTAGTCATAAATACTTGTTCAGTATCAACTGCAAAATGAACCATGCATCTAGCAAAACTAAATATTTTGTCTTTAGGGTCTCGATCGGTTTGATACTGCCGCATAGCATTAGCAACTGTTTGCCCTGTTAATGGATTTTTTAGTTCGCTAGTAATAAGAGCAATGCCATTGAGAAATATACACAAGTCTAAACGATTAGCGTTATTGCTACTATATTGCAATTCTTGGGTAACTGTAAAAATATTAGCCTGATAGTTAGTATTATCTTTAGGGTTTAAAGTTGATGCTGGTTGACGGTAAAATAAATCTACAGTTTTATCTAAATGTTTTACTCCTTTGCGTAATACCTCAATAACTCCTAATTTAGTTATTTTTTTATCTAACCGTAACAAAAATTCTCTTTTGCCTTTGCGTTCTAGCATTGCATAGGTTTCTGGTTGTGTAGTTTTAATAAACCGCCACAATTGTTTAGGGTTAATACAAAATTCTGTATCAAAATCTTTAGAATTGGTTTCAATAAAATGATTGCTTGCAACTAATTCCTTGACTATATATTGTTGCAAGCCTCGTTCTGAGGTATCGCTAAACTGCATAGTGTTCCCTTACTGCTGTTTTGATTAAATTTAGTGTTTTTAATTGCCCCGTTACAATATGTGTAATTAAACTTTCTTGGTATTCCTTAGCTTTTTTAATTTCTTGGTTTATTTTAAAAATAGCTATATCTAGAAACTTATGTCTTTCTTTTATCTTCTGTAATATTTGAAGCTGTATTTCTAATGATGGAACAGTAATTTTAATATTATTTAAAATTCCTTGCGTCATGCTTGGTATTGCAGAACCATAAATAAACTCTTCATATGGTAAAAAAGTACATACATAATAAAAATATTTAGGTAATATTTTTTTTTCGTTAATAATAGTATAAAATGCTGTATCTATACTCCAAAAAGGTTCACTAACAAAAATTGGTTTATTTATAGTACCTTTACGACCAAGAAGAACTGATGTTTTATCATGTAAAAAGCAGTCTGTTGTTCCTATTTTTCCACCACTTCCAAAAATAGGATATTTACCATTTATTTTTTCTATGTTTTTTTGGTCTTGCCCATTGCATATTTTGACGACAAATTTTATTTTTTTATCTCTACTTTCAAATGTATTTGTACATTCGTTAATAATTATTACTTTTTTCTTCTCCTCCAGCAATTCAATCAAGCGTTGTTTTTTATTTATAAATCGTTGTATCTGTTGGGTTTTATAATCAAGATAGGCAACAATAGTGTTTTGGGTTTCTAGTGGAGGTAAAGGAATTTTTATATTACTTAACCCTTTTAATGAAACACCTCCAATCATTCCTGATAATTGTGAAAAAAACAAACCTTTAAAAAATTTACTTTTCATGTAATAAAAAATATATTTTGTATTTAGTTTATTGATAATACTTTTAATTGCACATAATTTATTTACAAACGAAACAGTAGATTTAGTAAACCCTATTTTCTTTCCTGCACTTCCACCTTCAATACATAAAAGAATTGAATCTGGAAAAGCAATTTTAAAATTTTTATCTTTTAAAGGGATATAAATTCCATTATCATAATTGATTACGGAATCATCTAAATTAATATCTTTTGAAGATATATAAGGTCTAGAATTATTAGAAACTATATAGTTATCTTTATTTGCAATACTATTACCTGTTTCTAGATTGCAAATGAATTTTAGTTTTTTAATATACCAGCCATCAGGTAACTTATCTATATAATCATAGTGCACAGGATTGTAATTGCTATATGTTTTTAATCTGCTCATATCAATCACTCACTATTGCACGTAAAATGCCATCAGTTTCTTGCTCTAGTTGCAAAATTTCTGCGGTAATTGTTTCAATATTACGAGGCGGTGTATAATTACAAAAGTAACGAGTGAATGAAAGTTCATAGCCAACTACTGTTTTGTTATAATCAATCCAAGCATCAGGCACATGTTCTAAAACTTCACGTTGAAAATATGTTTCGATATCCTCGCTAAGTGGTATATTTTCCGTATCTCTTAAATCTGGATCAGCTTTATAACCTATAGTGCCATCTTTAGCTATTTTACTAATAACAGGCTCGGCTTCCTCGTTAGTCC
>CAKMYR010000095.1 GCA_929200175.1 uncultured Gammaproteobacteria bacterium | reverse complement strand
CCTACCCCAACAAACATCTCTACAAAATCAGAGCCTGAAATAAAGAAAAATGGCACATTTGCTTCTCCGGCAATAGCTTTTGCTAGTAGCGTTTTACCTGTTCCAGGAGGGCCCACCATTAATACTCCTTTAGGGATTTTTCCGCCTATTGAGGTAAATTTATCTGGAGCAGATAAAAAATCAACAAGCTCCATTACCTCTTCTTTAGCTTCATCAACACCAGCTACATCTTTAAAAGTAATATCAGATTTATTTCTATCAATCAAACGAGCTTTAGATCTAGCAAAACTCATAGGATTTTTACCTCCAATAGAGCCACCAGCGCTTCTCATGGTATACAATATAACGCCTATAAGTAATAATATTGGAGCTAAGGAAATAATTAATTGTTTGAAGAATCCATCTTCTTCGGGAGCTTTAGCTTCTACTATAACCCCATTATTTAGTAGATCACCCATCAATCCTATGTCTCTTGGGCTATAGGTAGTAAAACTTTCTCCGTCTGATTTTACGCCGCTAATATTGTTGCCAGCAATAGATACTTTAATTACATTGCCTTGTTTTACATTGCTTATAAAGTCAGAATAATTTAATTGATTACTAGAATTATTGGTCTGAAATTTATTAAAAATTGATAATGCGAAAACACCTAAAACCAACCAAATTATTATATTTTTAAACATAAGATAGATATTAAATTAAATGGCATAATATACACTCATTATATGGTCGCTTTATATGATTTCAAGTATTATTATACAAATAATAAATTTTTATACAGTAATTGTTTAAATTAAAATAATATTTTATATGATAAAAAAAATTTTAGTAATATCGTTAGCTTTTATAATGAGTTCATGTGGGTTTCATTTTCCTGCTAAAGAAAATATTATAAATACTACAATAGTAGCTGATACAAACAATGAATTTGCTACTCAAATTGAAGAGGTTTTTGCTGATTATATAGGCGAAAAAGCTAGGTATTTGATAATTAAAATAGGTAATGAAAATAAGACAAAAAGAGCTATTTCATATAATTCTAATGGAGATGTGAAACAGTATATTTTTAGTTTTAAGGTAGCTGTTAAAGTTTTTGATGATAATGATAAGTTATTATTGGATAAAGATTTAACTGCTAGCACTTATAATTATTTAACAGATTTTATTCAAGCCAATAGATTACAAGAAAAACAAATTTATATTGATCTTCGTAATCAAGTTATAGAAAATTTTTTAATAACCATTAAATACCTAAGTGAAAATTAACTCAGAGCAGCTTTTAAATAATTTAAAAAATAAACTTGGCGGTGTTTATTTTGTTTTTGGTCCTGAACTATTATTAGTTGAAGAAAATGTATCTCAAATTAAAAATGTCGCTAAAAAAAATGGCTTTGAATATGGAGAGATTTTTGAAATTAATGGTAATTTTGATTGGGGTATTATTATTGGCAAAGTATCTTCTTTGTCTTTATTTTCTCAAAAAAATATTATTGAATGCAGACTAGAAGCCTCTAAAATAAAAGACAAAGATAAAAAAGCAATAAGTGAAATTATTAAAAAATTAACCAGTGACACCTTATTTATAATTTCTGCTGATAATTTAACTTTAGCACAACAAAAAAATAACTGGTTCAAAGAGTTAGAAAAACAAGCTATAGTTGTACAAAATTATAGGATTGAAAACAATAATCTCCAAGGCTGGATTACTAGCCGCATGAATATTTTAGGATTAGAGCCTAATATCGATGTGGTTAAAAGTATAGCTTTTTACACTCAAGGTAATTTGCTAGCAACAATGCAAGAATTACAAAAATTAAAGATTATTTATCCAGATGGAAAAATAAATACGCAAGACTACCTAGCACAAATAGCCGAAAACTCCAAATATAATAATTATGGACTAGTTGATGCTGCATTATCTGGCGATATTAACCAGACTCTTAAAATTTATTCAATCCTAGAAAGCGAAACTAGCATGCCAATTATGGTTGTTAATTTACTATACAAAGAAATTCAAACAATTATTAGCATGGCAATTGACCTTAAAACAATTAAAACAATTGAGCAAGTCTTAGTAAATTATGGGGTATGGAGCAAAAAAAAGCCTATAATAAGTAGAGCATTAAAAAATCATCCTTATCAAAATTTACAAAAAATGTTGTTAAAGCTAGGGAGAATTGAAAGAAGTATTAAGGGTATGGATAATTTAATCGTGGTTGATGAATTGCGTGATTTGTTATTAAATTTAGCTGGAAAAAAGAATGAATTCAATAGATAATTTAATTGAAAGTATGGGCAAAAAAGCTCTAGCGGCTTCAGAAAATTTACGAGCTGTTACAAGCCAAACTAAGAATCAAGCACTACTTAATATAGCCAAAAATATAGATAATAATAGAGATATTATTTTACAAGAAAATAATAAAGATTTATCAAATGGCAAAAAAAATGGCTTAGACGACGCTTTAATAGATAGATTAATGCTAAATAATGAAAGAATTGATAGCATTATTGAAAGTCTTGAGCAAATTATAGCATTACCAGACCCAATTGGAGAAATTACTGATTTAAGATACAGACCAAGTGGTATTCAAGTTGGGAAAATGCGAGTACCTATTGGAGTTATAGCTATTATTTATGAATCGCGCCCTAATGTTACAATTGATGCTACTGCTTTGTGTTTGAAGTCTGGTAATGCAGTTATTTTGCGTGGAGGATCAGAGGCGATAAACTCTAATATTGCTCTTTATAAATGTGTTGAGCAAGGCTTAGTGCAGGCTAAATTAGTAAAAGATACTGTGCAAATTGTTGAAATTACAGATAGAAAAGTAGTTTCGGCATTAGCTAACGCTGATAAGTACATTGATACTATCATCCCTAGAGGAGGCAAGGCGCTTATTGAAACAGTTGTAAATAATGCCAAAGTTACTGTTATTAAGCATTTGCACGGCGTTTGTCATACTTATATTGATAAATTTGCTGATACTAAAAAAGCAATTGATATTGCTTTTAATGGTAAAGCTCGTCGTTATGGAGTATGTAATGCTACTGAGACTTTATTAGTGCATAAAGCTGCTGCTAACAGAATTTTGCCAGATCTTATTGATAAATTTTTGAAAAAAGAAGTAGAGTTAAGAGGTTGTGATAAAACAATCAAATTTTCACAACAAATAATAAAGGCAACAGAAGAAGACTGGAGTACTGAATATTTATCTGCAATTTTATCTATTAAGATTGTTGATTCTATAAATGACGCTATTTCGCATATTGATAAATACGGCTCTAATCATACCGAATCAATTATTAGTGATAACTATACTAGATTGCGTGAATTTATGATGAAAGTTGATTCATCATCAGTTATGATAAATGCATCTACTGCTTTTGCTGATGGTTTTGAATATGGACTAGGGGCAGAAATTGGTATTAGTACTGATAAATTCCATGCGCGTGGACCTGTTGGCTTAGAAGGACTTACTTCGCAAAAATATGTTGTGTTTGGCGATGGGCATATTAGAGATTAATAAAGATTAATTTAATATATTTAAAAATTTACATGAAAAATAATTCTTTTATGAAGTTTTGTGAAATGTGTAATAAAGCCCATTTTAAAATAGAGCAAAAGACAGGTGGAAATACTATATTAAAATTAAGTATGTTGTTATCAGTATTGATTTTGTTAAAGATAATATTATAAAGATTATTTAAATTTATCTAAGTGAATGAATATAGATGAAACATTAGCAATATTTAAGCGTGGCACAGAAGAAATATTGCCGCTGGATGAATTAAAAGAAAAACTAAAAAAATCCAAACCACTTAAAATTAAAGCCGGCTTTGATCCAACTTCAAAAGATCTTCACCTAGGGCATACGGTATTAATCAATAAGCTAAAACAATTACAAGATTTAGGGCACGAAATTCAATTTTTGATTGGAGATTTTACTGCAATGATAGGAGATCCTAGCGGTAAAAATAAAACCAGACCTACGATTGATAAAGCACAAATTGCAAATAATGTTAAAACTTATGAGGAACAAGTTTTTAAGATATTAGATAAGGAAAGAACTAAAGTTTATTTTAATTCTAAGTGGATGGATAAAATGTCTGCTATTGATATTATTAAACTAGCAAGTAATAAATCAGTTGCCAGAATGCTAGAACGAGATGACTTTAATAAACGCTATCTAGCTAAACAAAATATAGCTATTCATGAATTTCTTTATCCATTACTACAAGGTTATGATTCGGTTGTACTAGAAACTGATGTAGAAATAGGCGGAACAGATCAAAAATTTAATTTGCTTATGGGTAGAGAATTACAAAAACAATACAATAAAGAGCAACAAGTAATCTTAACTATGCCGATTTTAGAAGGGCTAGATGGCAAACAAAAAATGAGCAAGTCGCTGGATAATTATATCGCTATTGATGATAGCGCTAATGAAATGTTTGGCAAGATTATGTCAATCTCTGATGAATTAATGTGGCGTTATTTTGAGCTTCTTAGTTTTAAATCATTAACAGCAATCAATGACTTAAAAGATCAAGCCAAACAAGGCAAAAATCCAAGAGATATTAAATTATTATTAGCGTTTGAAATAGTTGCTAATTTTCATAACCAAGATATAGCTAAAAAAAGCAAGGAAAATTTTATAAACAGGTTTAGTAATAATAAAATTCCACAAGAGATAAAAGAATTTAAAGTTGATAGCGGAATTAAAGTAATAAACGCCCTAAAAAATAGTAATACAGTT
>CAKMYR010000094.1 GCA_929200175.1 uncultured Gammaproteobacteria bacterium | reverse complement strand
ATTTATTAAAGTTACCTCTAGTTTTGTAATTGAAAGCATTAAACAAACTAACGCTTTACCAATTATTAATCAAAATTATATAAAGTAGATTATAAAATTGTTAATTAATATTAAAAGCGATCAAGGTTCATTACTTTATTCCAGGCGGCGATGAAATCATTTATCATTTTTTCTTCGCCATCACAACTAGCATAAACTTCTGCTAATGCTCGAAGTTGGGAGTTAGAGCTAAATATTAAATCAACTCTAGTGGCTTGCCATTTAGTATTTTTTGTTAAACGATTAATGCCTTGGAATAAATCATTTTTAGTAGAAATTGGCTTCCAACAAGTATTAATATCAAGCAAGTTTACAAAAAAATCATTAGTTAAAACTCCTGCTTTATTTGTTAAAATTCCGTGTGAAGAATCATCATAATTAGTATTAATTGCTCGCATTCCACCTATTAATGCTGTCATCTCTGGCGCTGAAAGATTAAGTAATTGGGCTTTATCAATTAGTAGATGTTCTGCTAATGCGCTAGTTGCTGAACTTTTATAATTACGAAAACCATCAGCTATAGGTTCAAGAGATTGTAATGATTCTTTATTTAAGTTTTTTTCTAATACATCATTACGACCGGGACTAAATGGTACAGTTATATTATAATTAGCCTTAGCGGCAGCTTTTTCAATACCAGCACAGCCACCAAGAACTATAATATCAGCGATTGATACCATTTTGTTATTTTCTTGAGTAGCATTAAAATCATTAGCCACACTTTCAAGAGTAGTTAATATTTTTGCTAATTTTTTTGGTTGGTTGACTTCCCAGTTATTTTGAGGGGCAAAGCGAATATGTCCGCCATTAGCGCCGCCTCTTTTGTCAGATCCGCGAAATGTTGATGCCGATGCCCAAGCTGTGGTAACTAAATCTGATACTGTAAGATTAGTTTCTAATATTGAGTTTTTTAAAGTTTTAATATCATTAGAATCTATTAAAGAATAATCAGCTTCTGGAACATAATCTTGCCAGTTTAGTATTTCGCTAGGAACTTCATTACCTAAGTAACAAGCACGAGGCCCCATATCACGATGAGTAAGTTTAAACCAAGCACGAGCAAAAGCATCGCCAAATTGCTCAGGATTATTTAGAAATCTACGAGATATTTTTTCGTATTCGGGATCAAAACGTAAAGATAAATCTGTAGTTAACATCGTTGGTTTATGAAATTCATCAGGATTATGAGCATCTGGAATAACATCTTTAGAATCTTTTGCGACCCATTGATGAGCGCCAGCTGGGCTTTTAGTTAATTCCCATTCATATTTAAATAAATTAGTGAAAAAGTCATTACTCCATTTTGTTGGAGTAGTAGTCCAAGTAACTTCTAATCCGCTTGTAATAGTATCTTTAGCTTTACCGCTTTTAAAATTATTTTTCCAGCCAAGCCCTTGTTGCTCTATGCTAGCTGCTTCTGGCTCTGGACCTACATGACTATCATCACTAGCGCCGTGAGTCTTACCGAAAGTATGCCCTCCTGCTATTAATGCTACTGTTTCTTCATCATCCATATTCATTCTAGCAAATGTTGTGCGGATATCTTGCGCTGCTGCTAGTGGATCTGGTTTGCTGTTTGGACCTTCTGGATTAACATAAATTAATCCCATTTGCACCGCCCCTAGCGGGTTTTCTAATTCTCTATCATTACTATAACGCTTATCAGCAAGCCATTCATTTTCATTACCCCAATAAATATCTTTTTCTGGTTCCCAAATATCTTCACGCCCACCTGCAAAACCAAAGGTTTTAAAACCCATTGATTCAAGTGCTACATTACCAGTAAGTACAATTAAATCAGCCCAAGAAATCTTTTTGCCGTATTTTTGTTTAATAGGCCAAAGTAAGCGTCTGGCTTTATCAAGATTAGCATTATCTGGCCAACTATTAAGTGGAGCAAAACGCTGATTACCGTTACCAGCACCGCCACGCCCATCACCAACACGATAAGTTCCTGCTGCATGCCAGGTCATGCGAATAAAAAACGGCCCATAATGCCCAAAATCAGCAGGCCACCAATCTTGAGAATCAGTCATAAGTTTAGTTAAATCTTTTTTAAGGGCTTGAATATCAAGACTAGAAAATTCTTTAGCATAATCAAAATCAGAATCCATAGGATTAGAAGCTACTGAATGTTGATGAAGTATATCTAGTTTTAATTGATTAGGCCACCAGTCTTGGTTATTATTGCCACTTGCCGCTGCTTGGCTATGTTTACCTGTAAATGGACATTTACTTGTTGTATCCATAATTTAACTCCATAAATAAATTTATTAAAATAATATAAGTGTATTAATCTATAAGTAGTATACTCAAAAAATTTATTGTACAAATAAATTTAAAGTTCGTTTTTATTAGTTAATTTGCAAAATGAAAAACTATCTCTTATATTTATTACTTATTGTTATCGCTGTTGTTTCTGGCTTTGGTTATTCGTATGTAATTGATAAAAGTTTTGATTTTAATTCAGAACATTATAAATTAAAACCTAAAGTTATTATTGATGAACTAAATCATCCTTGGGCTATAACTTGGCTTGAAAGTGAAAATAAAAACCACCAAGAGCTTTTAATAACTGAAAGAAATGGAGATATTTTATATTTTAGTATTGATAATAATAAAATTCAAAAGCGAATCAAAATAAAACCACCTGTTGAGATTTTTCAAAACGGACAAGGTGGATTATTAGATATTAAGACTCATCCAAATTATTCAAAAAATAAATGGATTTATTTAACTTATTCAGCAAAATCAGCTGATAAATCAGCAACTTCACTTGCTAGATTTAGAATCAAAGATTACAAGATAAAAGATTGGCAGCTATTATTTACCGATAATGAATGGTCTGCTACTCCTATTCACTTTGGCTCAAATATTGCTTTTGATAACAAAGGCTTTGTTTATATTACTATTGGCGATAGAGGTAGGCGCTATACAGCCCAAAGTTTAAAATATAGTAAAGGTAAAGTAATTCGTTTACACGATGACGGCAGGCTACCTAAAGATAATCCTTTTAGTGAAAATAAAGCAATATATTCATATGGTCATCGTAATCCTCAAGGATTATGGTTTGATAACAAAAAACAAGAATTATGGCTTCATGAACACGGCCCGCGTGGTGGCGATGAGCTTAATCTAATTAATAAAGGTAATAATTATGGCTGGCCAATAATTAGTTATGGCAACGAATATTTAAGTAATTTACCAGTTAGCAAAATTACACATAAAAAAGGAATGGAGCAACCAATTCATTACTGGATACCATCAATAGCACCTTCTGGATTATTGCGTTATCAAGGAGATGAGTTTACTTTATGGAATGATGATTTTTTATTAGGATCACTTAAATTTGGCGAATTAGTTAGATTAAGAGTTATAAATAATAAAGTAATAAAAGAAGAAAGACTACTTGAAGGCAAATTAGGCAGAATTAGAGCAATCTCTCAACATAATGATAATTTATTTATACTAACAGACTCAATCAAAGGCAAACTTATTCAATTAAAATCCTTATAAATAAAAGAGTTATATTAAATCATGGTATATATAAATTAAAGATTAGGTTTAAGCCTTACTTATTGATAATAATTTTAAGACAAAAGGAAATATAATTATGAGTACAAACCAGCAAAGAGCAGAGTTACATAAAGCTATTTGGGGAATCGCCAATCAATTGCGCGGCAGTGTTGATGGCTGGGATTTTAAACAATATGTTTTAGGATTTCTTTTTTATCGCTTTATTAGTGAAAATATAACTAGCCATCTTAATCAAGAAGAAAAAAAGGCAGGTTATCAAGATTTTAATTATGCAAATTTATCAGATGAAGATGCAACAAAAGAAAAAAGTGAAATAGTCAAAGAAAAAGGTTTTTTCATCTTACCGAGTGAGCTTTTTGAAAATGTTGAAACAAAAGCAAAAAATAATGCCAACTTAAATGAAACTTTATCAAAAGTTTTTAGAAATATAGAATCTTCAGCAAAAGGCGAAGCAAGCGAAAATGATTTAAACGGATTATTTGATGATCTTGATGTCAATTCTAATAAATTAGGAAATACGGTTGAGAAAAGAAATAAAAAATTAGTAAATATTCTAAGAGCGATTGCAGACCTTAAATTAGGAAGTGATTATCAAGATAATAATATTGATGCCTTTGGCGATGCTTATGAGTATTTGATGAGCATGTATGCAAGTAATGCAGGAAAATCTGGCGGAGAATTTTGCACACCGCAAGAAGTAAGCGAGCTATTAGCCCAAATTACTACTATTGGAAAAACAAAAGTTAACAAGGTTTATGATCCTGCTTGTGGCTCTGGCTCTTTACTTTTAAAGTTTGCTAAGGTTTTAGGCAGAGATAATGTTAGGCAAGGTTTTTTTGGTCAAGAAATAAATATCACTACTTATAATCTTTGCCGCATTAATATGTTTTTGCATAATATTCAGTATGATAAATTTGATATTGCTTGTGGTGATACCTTAACTGATGCAAGGCATTATGATGATGAACCTTTTGAGGCTATTGTTTCTAATCCTCCTTATTCTACTAAGTGGGAAGGAGCTGACAATCCGATTTTAATTAACGATCCTCGTTATTCTCCAGCTGGAATTTTAGCTCCTAAGTCTAAAGCTGATTTGGCTTTTACTATGCATATGCTTTCATTTTTAGCAACTACTGGCACAGCCGCTATTGTTGAATTTCCCGGTGTTTTATATCGTGGCG
>CAKMYR010000093.1 GCA_929200175.1 uncultured Gammaproteobacteria bacterium | reverse complement strand
GCATATGTCTGGTGCTGCTGGTCAGCAACGGGTTCAAAAAAACTTTATAAAAAACTTTGAAATTGGTTTACCTTCTATAAAAGAACAAAAAAAAATCGTAGCTTTTATCGAAGACAAAAGTAATCTTATTGATAAAGCCATATCTCGTATAAAAAAAGAAATTACCTTAATAGAAGAATATCGCAATAGATTGATAGCAGATGTAGTTACTGGTAAAGTAGATATACGCTCGGTAACTGTTCCTAAGCTAAAGGCTACTTCTACAGAGCTAGAACAGGAATATAATTAACTGCTAACATAACTTATAACCTAATGGCTAACTTTAAGCTTGAAGAAATTAATATTTACCATATAGTGCATCTAGATCGCTTAGCTTCTATAATAAACGATGGTTATTTATGGAGTTGCTCACAAGTACAGCAACAGCAACTTACTGGTAGTAATATTGGCATGGATAAAATAAAGCAACGCAGGTCAACTATAAAATTAACTAGTTACCCTAACTTAGCTGTAGGCGAATGCGTGCCGTTTTATTTTTGTCCGAGATCAGTTATGCTGTATTTATTCCATAAAAATAATCATACTGAAATTGATTATCATGGTGGGCAACAACCAATATTGCATTTAGTTGCTAACTTGCAAAAAGTACTGTCTTGGGCAGAACGGCATAATAAAAATTGGGTGTTTACTACTTCAAATGCAGGTTCTTTCTATTTTGATGATTATAACAGTCTGCAATACTTAGATAAAATCGATTGGCAGGCGGTAACAACAAATTCTTGGCAAGCATGCCAAGATAAAAAACAAGCAGAATTTTTAATTGAAAACAAATTTCCGTGGCAGTTAATTGATGTTATTGGTGTATATGCAGAGCCACAATTACAACAAGTACAGCAATTGCTAGCAGAAGCAAAGCAACCCACTTTACAAATAAAGCGAAATTGGTATTATTAATTAGAATTGAATATATTTAGGTAGCCTAGCATTATGATTACATATACAACAGGAGATATTTTAACGGCAGATACTTGTGCTTTAGTAAATACGGTTAATTGCGTTGGTGTTATGGGGCGAGGCATTGCCTTGCAGTTTAAGAATAAATTCCCTGATAATTTTCAATACTATACTAAAGCTTGCCAACAAAAAGATGTAGCTTTAGGAACTATGCTAGTGTATAATACTGGTAATTTATTTAATCCTAAGTACATTATTAATTTTCCTACTAAAAACCATTGGCGTAATGCTAGTTATATAGAAAATATAATCGCTGGTTTACATGATTTAGCTAAAGTTATTCAACATTTACAGTTAAAATCAATTGCTATTCCGCCACTTGGTTGTGGTTTAGGCGGTTTAGAATGGCAGTTAGTAAAAAGTAAAATCACACAAATTCTTGGCAAGTTACCCAATGTGCGTATTGTTGTTTTTGAGCCTCAGTCACAACTAAATATAATAACAACTACAAAAACTCCAAAAATGACTCATGGTAGAGCTAGCTTAATAACATTAATACATAATTATTTAGCTGGGTTACTGTATACTAGCATTAGCCTACTTGAAGTGCATAAACTTATGTATTTTATGCAAGAAAGTGGTGCAAGCTTAAAGCTTAGCTATAAAAAACATATTTATGGACCTTATGCCGAAAACTTACGCCACGTCTTGCAACATATAGAAGGGCATTTTATTTCTGGATATGCCGATGGCGGCGATACGCCAAATAAACAGCTAAAACTAATATCAACAGCCTATACCAATGCTAATGAATTTTTACAAAAACATTCACAAACTAAGCAGCAGCTTGATAAAGTTACAGATTTAATTACAGGTTTTGAAACTCCATTTGGTATGGAGCTATTAGCCACAGTGCATTGGTGTGCAACTAAAGAAAATACGGTTAACTTGCAACAACTTATTAATAACATATATCAATGGAATGAACGTAAACACCAATTTAGCCATAGGCAAATAGAACAAGCCTATAATGTACTTAAAAATAAAGGGTGGCTAAATTGTAAATATAAGGATTGAAGTATATGAAGCATAGCGATACCAGCGAAGCTGGATTTGAAACAATTATTTTTAACTCTCTGATAACAGAAGCGGAATATCATAAGGGCACAGCAACAGATTATAACTCTGAATATGCTGTAGATCTTACTAAATTAATAACATTTATCGAAACCAGTCAACCACAAATTGCCACAAACCTTAATATAAATGTAGATTCACCAACTAGAAATAAGTTTTTACAACGTTTGCAAACCGAAATTGGTAAGCGTGGTATTATTGATGTGTTGCGTAAAGGCATTAGTCATCATAATTATGAAATCAACTTATTTAATGCTAGTCCAAGCACTAAAAACGAAACGGCAAAACAAAAATTTAAGCAAAATATTTTTAGTGTAACTCGGCAACTAAGATACAGTAGTAACAATAAAAATAAATCTTTAGATTTAGTAGTTTTTATTAATGGTCTACCTATTGCTACCTTCGAATTAAAAAATCAATTGACCAAACAAAATGTTAATGATGCTATTGAACAATATAAGAATGATCGCAACCCTAAGGAACTACTATTTCAATTTGGTCGTTGTGTAGTACATTTTGCAGTTGATGATCAGCAAGTCTATATGTGTACCCATTTAAAAGGTAAAGACTCTTGGTTTTTACCTTTTAATCAAGGTCATAATAATGGTGCTGGTAATCCACCTAACCCAAATGGAATAGCTACTGATTATTTATGGAAGAAAATCTTTAGCAAAAACCGTTTAACCGATATTTTAGAAAATTACGCTCAGGTTATTAATGAAAAAAATAATAAAACTGGCAAAAAAACTAAGAAGCAAATTTTCCCTCGCTATCATCAATTACGAGTAGTGCATAAGCTATTAGCAGATATTAGACAAAAAGGTGTTGGTAAGCGTTATTTATTACAACATTCTGCTGGTAGTGGAAAATCTAATTCTATTGCTTGGTTAGCACATCAATTAGTGGGTATAGATAAAAATCAAACTACACTTTTTGATTCTATTATTATAGTTACCGATCGTAGAGTATTAGATAAACAAATTAGTAATACGATTAAAGCATTTGCTCAAGTAGAGAGTATAATCGGGCATGCAAAACAATCTGGTGATTTAAAACGCTTTATTAGTGAAGGTAAGCAAATTATTATTACCACTGTGCAAAAATTTCCTGTTATAGTAGAAGACATCGGTGATTTACATCGGCAAAATAAATTTGCTATTATTATTGATGAAGCCCACTCTAGCCAAGGCGGACGTACAACAGCTAAAATGCATATGGCACTAACTAATATTAGAGAAGACGATATAGAAGATACAATCAATCAAATAATGCAAAGCCGTAAAGTATTAACAAATGCAAGTTATTTTGCTTTCACTGCTACTCCTAAAAATAAAACTCTTGAAATTTTTGGTATCCCTGAAACACAAGCAGATGGTAAAGTTAAATACAGGCCTTTTGATGTTTATAGTAATAAGCAAGCTATAGAAGAAGCTTTTATTCTTGATGTATTACAAAATTATACTCCAGTTGCAAGTTATTATCAGTTAGTAAAAACTATCGAAGATGACCCTGTATTTGATAAAAACAAGGCATATAAAAAACTGCGTAAATATATAGAATCTCATAGTCATGCTATTGGCGAAAAAACAGCCATTATGATAGATCACTTCCATAATACAGTAGCTCATAAAATAAACAAACAAGCTCGTGCAATGGTAGCAACTGGAGGTATAAGTAAAGCTATTGAATATTTTCATGCAATAAAAAAATATATTACAGCTAATAATTTGCCATATAAAGCTATAGTAGCTTTTTCTGGAGAGCATGAACATGCTGGCATAAAAGTTACTGAAGCAAGTTTAAATGGTTTTCCTAGTAATCAGATAGAAGATAAAATTATAGAAGAAGATTATCGTATTTTAATTGTTGCTGATAAATTTCTTACTGGTTACGATGAACCTTTAATGCATACTATGTATGTAGATAAACCACTTGAAGGTATTAAAGCTGTGCAGACATTATCTCGGCTTAATCGCTCTCACCCTAACAAACATGACACTTTTATTCTTGATTTTTTTAATAACAGCGAAATCATACAAAAAGCATTCGAAACTTATTACTGTTCAACCATACTTAGCGAAGCAACAGACCCTAATAAACTTCATGACTTGAAAGCTGCTCTAGATGATTTTCAAATATATTCAACAAAACAAGTAGACACATTTGTTAAATATTATTTAACTAATGCGTCTCGAGAACATCTTGATCCGATGCTTGATGCTTGCGTTAACCGCTATAAACAACTTGATGAAGACGAACAAATAGAATTTAAAAGTAAAGCTAAAGCATTTAGCAGAGCTTATAACTTTTTAGCCACAATTTTACCTTATAGTAATTCTGACTGGGAAAAACTTTCTATATTCTTAAACTTACTTATTCCTAAGTTGCCAGCACCGAAAGAAGAAGACTTAGTTAAAGGAATTCTTGATAGTATAGATATGGATAGTTACCGTGTTGAAGTTCAGGAAAGAATAAATATTTCTCTTAGTAATGAAGATGCAGAGTTAAAACCAATATCAACAGCTACTAGCACTGGTAAACCAGAAATAGAGCTTGATAATATAAGTAATATCTTACAAGAATTTAATGATTTTTATGGCGATATAGATTGGCAAGATGAAGATAAAATCAAACAAATTATAACTGAAGAATTACCTAAACAAGTTGCTGCAGATGCTAAGTATAAGAATGCCATGCAACATGCAGATGAGGAAAATGCACGTATAGAGCACGATTATGCACTTGAAAGGGCTATACTCAGATTATTTAGTGATCATAACCAATTATTAAAACAATTTAGTGATAATAATTCATTTAAGAAATGGCTTAGTGATAAATCTTTTGATACTACTTATAAAAGAGATTTTTAGTTTAATAACATAATAAAATCAGCATAGTGCCTGTAGCCACAAGTCATGCCAAAGGCTGGGTAG